>JABSPN010000191.1 GCA_013214425.1 Flavobacteriaceae bacterium
ATGACTCCTACATCGCATTGTTATTTCGATTATTATCAGTCTGATAATCCTGATGAACCTTTAGCGATTGGCGGATTTCTACCGCTTGAAAAAGTATATCATTTCAATCCACTACCAAAAGAGCTTTCAGAAGAAGAACAGCAATATGTATTAGGGGCTCAGGGAAATGTATGGACAGAATACATGCCTACATCAACTCAAGTTGAGTATATGGCTTTTCCAAGAGCGATTGCTTTAAGTGAAGCGTTATGGTCTTCAGAAGGACAGAAAAACTATGACGAATTTTTAAGTAAACTGGAATTTTTTTACAAGCGCTTAGACAAACTAAATGTGAATTATGCCAATCATTTGTACGACATCAGCGGAACGCTTGATGATCAATATGAGCAATTGTATTACAGCTTATATAATGAAATAAATGATAAAGAAATACGATATACCTTAGATGGTTCTCAACCTTCTCAGGAGAGTGATTTATATCTAAAACCATTTGCAGTAGATAAAGATTTAAACATTAAAGCAGCCACCTTTTTTGAGGGTGAACAATTAGGAGGTGTTTTTGAGGAAGATTTACACTATCATAAAGCAGTTGGGAAAACAATAAATGTTAATGTTGATCCGCATCCGGCATATAATGCGGGTGGACTTCAAGCGATGATCAATTCTATTAATGGGAGTAATTTACGATTTGGAGATAAGGAATGGTTGGGATTTTGGGGAGAAAATCTGGAAATACAAATTGATTTAGGAGCGCTTACTGAGATCAGCGAAATTAGCACACGCTTTTTTAATGCTAACGGTCAATGGATTTATGCACCAAAAACAATACAGGTATTTACTTCTGAAAATGATACAGATTATACAGAAGCAGGAACAGTAATTTTGACTGATGAGCAGTTAATCAGAAATGCTGTGCTCAAGATGAAGGCTAAAGTTCGCTACATTAAAATAACAATCCCTAAATACGGAATTATTCCAGATGGTTTACAAGGGGCTGGGAATGAGGCGTGGACATTTATTGATGAAATTCAAATACGATAATTATGCAAGTAGAAATTTGTGCGAATTCTGTAGAGTCGGCTATTAATGCTGAAAAAGCTGGAGCAAATCGTATTGAATTGTGTTCAGAATTGGCTTTGGGAGGTATTACGCCTTCTTATGGTGTAATTAAACGTACCGTTGAAGCCTTGTCAATTCCTGTTCATGTTCTTATTCGACCCAGAAGTGGTGACTTTGTATACTCAGATGAAGAATTTGAAGTGATTAAAGAAGACATTCGTTTTTGTAAAGAAATAGGTTGTGCAGGTATTGTTTCCGGAGTATTAGACAAACAATTTCAAATTGATATAACAAGAACATCAGAGTTGATTGCTTTAAGTAGGCCATTAAAATTTACGTTTCACAGGGCGTTTGATTTGGTAAAAGACCCGTTTCAGGAGATAAAAAAGCTCAGTGAAATAGGAGTTGATCTTGTCTTGACTTCAGGAGGAAAATCCAAAGCGATAAACGGAATTGAAACCTTAGAAAAATTAAAAGCAGAAAATCCAAATATTTCCATCATGCCAGGATCAGGAGTAGGGATAAATAACATTAACACTTTCCTTAAAGAAGGTTTTGAAAACATCCACTTTTCTGGGACTATAGCCATTAATAAATTAGACGAAAATCCTAGAATTTTGTTTAGTGATAATTCGATGTTAGACGATAAAAAGGTCTGGTTTTCAGATATTTCTAAAATCCAAGATGTTGTCTTACGCATACAAAAAAGTTAATAATTCTTTAAATAGTAGCTCTAATTCTTACATACTATACTGAATTTCATATTTTTGATTCAAATTTTACCCAATGGCCCGTTTTATTATTCCACTACTCATATTTTATGTCATTTTATTCCTGATTGAATGGTACGCTTATCAAGCTTTTAAAACGGTAGTAAAGGGGAGACTATATCGATGGATTTGGATGGCGATAAACAGCGTTGCTTACCTACAAATGATAGTGGTGGTTATTAGTCAAACAGAAAGAAGTCAGACCTTAGCAAGTCAGTTTAGTTTTGGCGTGTTGCTTTGGTTCTTGATTCCTAAGTTGATTCTTATCTTATTCATGTTTGGAGAAGATCTGTTTAGATTGTTAGAATGGACATATAGGAAATTAAGATACTCTGATTCAGGGGATGATAATTATTTCTCAGGAAGAAGAAAATTCATCTCTCAAATCGCTTTAGGTTTAGCGGCTATTCCTTTTTCTTCTTTTCTCTACGGAATGGTAAAAGGAAAATATAATTACAAAGTGCTCAAGTATGAGTTAGCTTTTGATGACTTGCCTGATGCTTTCGATAATTTTACGATTACTCAGATTTCTGATATTCATTCTGGAAGTTTTACCAATGCTGGTAAAGTACAGTATGCTATTGATTTAATTGCCGAGCAGCAATCTGATTTGCTCCTGTTCACTGGTGATATCGTGAACAATAAAGCCAATGAAATGGACGACTATATTGGGATGTTCTCTATGTTAAAAGCGCCATTTGGAAAGTTCTCGATACTGGGGAATCATGATTACGGAGATTATACTGAATGGAAAACAGAAGAAGATAAAGTGGCCAATTTTGAGTCCATCAAAAGCATACATCCGAAAATTGGTTTCGATTTGTTATTGAATGAGTCCCGATACATTGAAAAAGACGGACAAAAAATCGCTTTAATAGGAGTTGAAAATTGGGGTAAAGGATGGAAACAAGCTGGAGATTTAAAGCTCGCCTCTCAGGAAATTCAACAAGAAGATTTTAAGGTGTTGATGAGTCATGACCCTTCTCATTGGGAACATCAGGTCAAGAAAGATGATTTCAATTACCATTTAACCTTAAGTGGACATACACACGGATTGCAAATGGGGATTGAAATTCCAGGATTGAAATGGAGTCCAATTAAGTACGTGTATAAGCACTGGGCAGGCTTATATGAAGAGTATGGCCGATATGTAAACGTAAACAGAGGATTTGGCTATCACGGTTTCCCTGGAAGAGTGGGTATTTGGCCTGAAATAACCGTTATTAAGCTCAAAAAAGGTCAAAAAGTCAGCTAATTCCCTAAAAATGCTAACTTTGTGTAATAAGGAATACTTTTTGATGAATACTAAATATAGCATACATCAAAATAAATGTTCTCAAATATGTCAAAATTTGGTGATTTAATAGCTGGGGAAATACCAGTACTACTTGATTTTTTTACTGAATGGAATGAGCCATCAGTAGCGATGCATCCTGTGCTAAGAGATGTAGCGGCTGCCTTAGGTGATAAGGCTAAAGTAATTAAGATCGATGTAGACAAAAATGAAAAGTTAGCAGAAGCACTTCGCGTTAGAGGTTTGCCTACTTTAATGATTTATAAAGAAGGGGAAATGAAATGGCGTCAATCAGGAGAGCAAGATGCCAATACTTTAATAGGTCTTATTCAGGAGTATATCTAAGAAAGGCTTTTAAAAGTATATACCTTTTGGGAAAAATGTGTCAGTACTTTGGGTAATGTGTAGGACAATCGCTCAAATGCTTTTACACTATCGTGAAAAACGATGATACTACCCTTATCTGCATTCTCAATACAATTTTGTAAACATTTTTCTTTAGAAATATTGGTGTCAAAATCTGCACTCAATACATCCCACATAATGATTTGAAATTCTTCGTGCAGGGATTTGATCTGTTTTTTCTTGATCCTCCCGTAAGGAGGTCTAAATAGCTTATTATTGACATTTAAATTGTGAAGTAGTTCTTCTGTCTTTAAAATAGAAGATTGATAGTCATCAAGAGTTGTTTTCCAACCGTTTTCATGAGACCAGGTATGATTTCCTATACTGTGGCCTTTATCGATAATTTGCTGTACGATTTCAGGGTGCCTTTCCATGTTCTTGCCGATACAAAAAAACGTGGCTTTAGCCTTGTGTTCACTCAGGCATTCTAATGTCCACGGAGTAATTTGAGGAGTAGGCCCGTCATCAAAAGTAAGGTAGATGCTTTTATCTTCAGAAGCTATATCCCAGATCAATCTCGGATATAGCTTCTTTAGTGTTTTTGGTGTTTTTGTAAGATACATGATTCCTATTCAGGAAGACTGTCTTGAGGTTCTTCCTCTGGCATAAAATGCATAAATTTATTCACATAATCATTGTACACATCCATTTCTTTTTCAAACAGTTCTTTGTCCTTAAAAATTAAGGGAAGTGCAACTAACATTCTATAGTCCTCCAGATCTCTCATGATATTATCTTGGAATTCCAATTGTTCTTTTGGCTCTAACTGACTTACATTAGATAATCTGTATTGATATTCTTCTATGCTGTTGTAGAATACTTTATGTGCGGTTTCTTTTTTACCAGCAACATATAAATCTTCAAGGAAAAATTCAAGGCTCACGTTGTAGTCAAAATCAGTTAATACCTTTTTGAAATCCCCAACATAACCAATGATCTTGTCGATTTCCTCAGTTTTAATCTTATCGTCTTTGTGTTCAGATAGAATTTCAACAAGGGCTTTGTAACGTTCTAGATCAGCGATAATTTCTTCACCGTAATATTTTTGAGTCAGAATGTCTAGGGTCTTGTAATACTCTAAGTTTTCTTTGTATTTATTAGACATTTGTTTGTAGTATTTTCTTCCTTTGTCCTTTTTGTCAATGGCGTAATAACCAGCGATAAATGGTTCAACCAGCGTATAGTATTCAAACTTATCGATAGGCATTTTCTCCATTCCTAAATCCAATACTTTTTCGGCTTTATCAAATTTCTTTTCATAGATTAATTTTTCAACCAAACGTGCCATATTACTTCTGTAAGTAATTCCGTTCTTTCGGGTTTCAGGATCGTGGTAAATCTCTGGATCTCCAGAATTACCCCATTCCCATGCCATAACTTTGTTATACAGTTTTTCAGAATCAATTCTTCCTAAGTCGTATGGATTTCTTTTATCCTGAGGTGTTCTGATTGGAACAAGCTTGTAACCTAATCCGTCTAATTCAAGATAGTCTTTCATCCATAAGAAATCGTCATCACCATAGCTACCACCAGTAAAGTAAATAGGTCTTTCCCAGTTATTATTAGCGATAATGTCTAGCATTAAGATTCTGTTTTTATAAAGTGCGTTTCCTTTGAATTGAATATCGATATATGGAACGATTTTATCTGCATCTTTTTGTTCAACAATACCATTTTTAACTACAGCTTCTTTGTCTACAGGAATTCTTACACTCTTTGTAGGGAAGTAGTTGAGGTTTAGGTATTGCTCCGGATATTTACTCGTGTCCATTCCATCAACTTCCAGAGCGAATCTCATTTTATGCTTCGGATCATCACTAGAAATAAAGTTCATGAAGTCCTTGATCATCATGGTGTCTCTGGTAACTGGTTGATAGGGCACATACGTTCTGGTTCCATATCGATATTGCTCATGCGTTAATTGAGATGGGATAGGATCACTCTTATACGCCTTACGCTTCATTTGATCGATGTACCAATCTGTGTTGAACAAAGACGTGTTTAAAGTTCTTACATCGGTTCTATGTCCTTCAATATCCTGAGCATACCAAAGTGCAAAAGTGTCATTGTCTCCAATGGTGAATAAGATGGCATTTTCCTGACAAGAATCCAGATATACTTTTGCCATTGATTGCGCAGTATAACGATTCGATCTATCGTGATCGTCCCAGTTTTGTGTTGCCAATAAAAGAGGACAGGCCAACAGAGTAATAACTGTCGCGATGATAGACGCATTCTTAGCCGATAAATATTTTTGAATAAACGTATAGATGGCAAATAAGCTAAAGCCAATCCACATCGAGAATACATAAAACGATCCCACAACTGAATAATCTCTTTCCCTTGGCTCAAAAGGTCGTACATTGGTATATACCTGAATAGCTAAACCTGTTAATAGGAAGAATACAGTCATCACCCAAAACATTTTTTTATCTCGTTCAGCGATAAAGAACAAACCAATTAGACCTAGAATTAGCGGAAGGAAATAATAGGTGTTACGAGCATTGTTATTTTCGACATCAGAAGGAAGGTTTTCTTGTGGTAAGCCAAGATGTATTTCGTCTACAGCATTGATTCCGCTTAACCAGTTTCCATGATTGTCTTGTTTTCCTTGTATGTCGTCTTGTCTTCCAACGAAATTCCACATAAAATAACGCCAATACATATAACCTAATTGATATTGGAATAAGTACGTTAAGTTATCACCGAATGATGGTTTCTC
>JABSPN010000192.1 GCA_013214425.1 Flavobacteriaceae bacterium
ATGAAATATATTTTAAACACGGTAAAAGTTTTAGCATTTTTGCTAGTATTTAGTGCGACGGCACAACAGGCGCCGAATTATGCATTGTACAAGTACAATTTAAACATAATCAATCCTGCCTACGCTGGGAGTAATGGGTTTTCACAGTTAAGTCTTAACATGAGATCTCAATGGGTTGGTGTTCAGGATGCTCCTGAAACACAAACAATCAACTATAACGGTATGTTAACTGAGAAAGTTGGTTTTGGTATGAACGTACAAAGAGATAACGTATTCATCACAAACGAATATAACGTATATGCAGATTTCTCATATAAGTTAGATGTTGCAGATGGGATGGAGTTATTTTTAGGATTAAAAGCTGGAGGAACATTCTTAGATATCGAGTTTGAGAAGTTAGGAAACGCTACAGATCCATTATTAAATACAAACGTAAGTGAGTTTAATCCAAACTTTGGAGCTGGAGCTTACCTAAAAGGAGAGAAGTTCTTCGTAACGTTATCTACACCTAAGATTTTACAAACAGATCGTTATGATGAAGATGGGGCTAACTCAACTGCTTCAGACGAGATGCATATTTATGCAGGAGGTGGATATACATTCGACGTAAGTGACAATGTAATGATCACACCTTCTGTAATGGGTAGATATGTAGGAGGATCTCCATTTTCAGTAGATATTTCTGCAACTGCAAGATTCATGGATAGATTCGAAGTAGGAGCAAACTACAGATTAGACGATTCAGTAGCAGGTATTGCTTATTTTGATATTGCTGATTGGGTAGGATTAGGATATGCTTACGAGCGTAATATTTCAGACGTAAGTGATTTCAACGACGGTTCACACGGTATCATGGTTAGATTTAACATGAACGGTGGAGGAGATGACGAAGAAATGATGGAAGAGTCTACAGACGAGTAATTATATTTCACATGATATAAAGAAGCCCGAGCAAAAGCTCGGGCTTTTTATTTTCTCCTATTTAAATAAAGGTAATCACAGTTAAATTTTAAAAAACCCCTTAATTAATTGGGGCTTTTTAATATTAATATTTTATTTTAATCTTTAAACCCCATTTTTTTTAGAAGCTCACCTTTTCTTCTTCGAGACACTTCTATTATTTCTCCATTAACTAATTCAACAAAACTACCTTCCTTACTGAGATACTTTTTTATAAGGCTAAGATTAACGATATAACGTTGATGAATCCTAAAAAATTGATTTGGAGGTAATAATTCTTCAAAATGTTTAATCGTTTTTGATGCGGTAATCTTTTTCCCGTTTTTGGTATAAATATCTGTATAGTTTTTATAGGATTCCATTCTAACTATATCCTGAAATTCTATAGAACTAATTTCATTTAATGATGTCACAACAAGTCTATTAACAACCTTAGAAGATATTGATTCTTGCACTAAGTCTAATTGCTCATCTGAACTTATAATAACATTATTCCTGAGTCTCTTTACTGTTTCCATGAATTCATCGGGATGCAATGGTTTCAACAGGTAGTCTATTGCTGCATATTTAAATGCTTTTAATGCGTATTCATCATAGGCTGTAACAAATACTGTTTTGAACGCTCCATTTTTTACTTTATTTAAAACATCAAATCCGGTTTGACTACCCAAATTAATATCTAAAAATAATACATCAAATTTATTATCATCGATTAGGTGGACAGCCGAGTTTAAGTCTCTAGCTGTACCTATAATTTCAAACTCTTCAGCATAATGAAGAATGTAATTACACAAGGTTACTAATGCCTGTGGCTCATCATCAACAAGAATTACTTTCATAATTTAATTATTTAAAATTGGTACAATTAGTCGGACTCTTGTCCCTATTAAATCCCCTGCTTCATTCATCAAATCTTCATATACAATCGCATTTTCAATATTTTTAATTCCTAAAAGAGACAATCGTTCCTTTACAATTTTAGTGCCTAGTGATTGATGCTTTTCTTTTTTGGTTTCATTTCGTCCTCTTCCATTATCCTCAATAACACAAAATAGTTCGGTCTTATTATCTCGAAATTCTATTTTAATAACTCCGGTTGTCTGAATATGAGATATTCCGTGAACTACCGCATTCTCGACAAAAGGTTGAATGATCATGGGAGGGATGTGGATAAAGTCTAGCTCCAAAGCTTCTTCTATAATTATTTCATATGAAAATTTATCCTCAAACCTTAAGGTTTCCAATTCAAGAAATGTTCTAATATTATCAATCTCTCTTCTAAGAGGAATACTTATTTCTCTTGAATCTTGCAAAGACGCTCTAAGTAGAGTCGAAAAGTTGGCTAGATATCGTTCAGAATTTAGTGTATCACCAGAAGAAATAAGGCCTTGGATACCATTCATTGCATTAAATATAAAATGTGGATTCATTTGAGACTGCAAGGCTTTATTTTCAAGTTCTGCCAATCTTCTTCCTAATGTTTCACGCTGCATTCTTATTTGAAGTCTTTTAACAATTAATGCGAAAATGATCGCTAACACCGAAATACCTGATGTGATATAGAACCATATTGTTTGGTAAAAGGGAGGGGTAAATTTTAATGTAATCTCATTTGGCACTTTATTCCAATAGCCTGCCGCATTTTGTGACAATACTTTAAAAGTATAGGTCCCTCTAATAGGAAGATTAATTAATTGAAACTTTGTGTCTTCTGTATAAATCCAATCGTCATGAATCCCTTCTAATTTGTATTTATATCGAACATTCCCTAAAGATTGATAATCTATTCCAACATATTCAATTACTAAAAGGGAAGCGTTAACGGGAACTTTTTGCTCTCCCTTCGGGAAAACCAGTTTTTCTTCGTCAATTGCAACGGATTTAATATGTAACTCAGGAGGTATGGTGTTCTTTTTATATTTTTCAAGATCAAGGATTCCTAATCCTTCTTTGGTCGCAACATATATTTTGTTATCCAAACATTCAATATCTGTAATCTCGTTACTTGGCAGTCCTAATTGTGCTGAAAAATAGTCATACTTTAAAGGGTTATCTCCATTAAATCTATACAATCCAAGATTACTTCCTGCCCATATATTACCTTGTGGATCTACTCTCAAGTTATTAAATTGATTTGTCAATAATCCATTTTCTTTTGAAACATTAAAAATTGAATCTTTTTTTTTAAAAACAATTCCTGCTCCCCGAGTAGCCCATACCAAATCAAATTTTTTTGTTTTATCTATTGCAACAGTATGATAGTTATACAAGGATTCTTCTTCAAAACCTATCGTATTTTCACTAATATATTTCCCTAATCCATCTGAAGTAGCCAACCAAATTTCGTCGCCAACAATAATATAATCTTTAATGTTTTCTGACAGCATAGTAACCAACCTTACTATTTTCTCATCGTAAACCTTAAAACCAAAATGGGAGCTAAATAAATATAAATTATTGTTTGCGTATTTTACTTGAAAACCATATAACTCTTTTGTTGGTATAATGTATTTTTCTTTTGGATCAATGATAATTTCTCCTGCTTTAAATATTATCTTTTCATTAATTTCCAAAAAGAGTTTATCTAATTCATTGTGAGAATATAGTTTCTTTACTTTTTCTGTCTTTTTAACACTATCATTCCTTAAAACTTGGTAATACTCACCAAAACTCACCAACATATCCTTACCATTTTTCTGAATTTGGTAAATATAATCTTGCAATAGCCCTTCTCTTTTATTAATTACATTAACAAAACTTGTAGGAGCATAATAAATTCCTCTTTGTGTAGTTGTAACCCAAAATCCGCCTTGATTATCATATGTAACTGAAGATACTGTTTGATTAAAAAATGATTGATTTTTTAAAACAAGTTTGTTATTCTCATAAATAAATTCTTTTAGTCCGTCTCGTAAAAGCCCTACGTATATCTTACTGTCATATAAAGTCAAAGAAACACATGGGTTTTCAAACTCATGAAGATCATAAGTTCGTTCTTTTTTATTATAGACAATTAGATAATATCCCATTATTATATAAATGTATTTCTCATCTTCAACTATTTTAAATTTCTTAACGTTGTTTTTTTTAGGTAAAAATTCAAAATTCACCTTCCCAATATGAAATATATTTTTAACAACTTCAGGTTTACCATTGGAGTGACGAAAAGAAATATGTCTTTTATTTACCTCTAATGAATAGTACTCAAGATGTTCTGTTTTTGAATTAATTTTCTCTACTTCACCATTTCTTGTAATCTTCACTAATTGTTGATAACCGCCTAAATACACTGTGTCGAATTTATCTACATAAAAAGAGAGTAAAAATCCTTTAAATCTTTGATTTTTTATAATCTCATTAAATTGATAAGAATATATTTCGTTATTCTCGTAGTAACTTAATGAATTATGGTGGTCTAGAAACCATATCCTACCTTTTTCATCTTCAAGCAATTCAAAAACTACATTACTGTTTAATCCGTCATCTGTGGTAAAAGTTTCGAAATTATATCCGTCATAACGCATCACTCCTCTATCTGTTGCAAACCACATGAAACCTTTTTTATCTTGGATGGAGTGATATACTTCACTGCTAGCCAGTCCGTTTGCAGCTGTATAATTTATATATGGCTTAACCGACTGAGAAAAAGAAAAAACACCACAAAGCATAAAAATGAATTGCAGTATTGATTTTGATACTTTTCTTCGATGAGCCATAGATTCTCTCATGTAAACTAAATAAAACATAAAATTACTAAGCGTCAAATTACACTTTAATTCTCTATGTTTAGTTTCTTTTATCCAAAAAAGAAGATTACATACGTATTAAGCCGTATGTAATCTTACTTTAAGGTTCTAAGACATTAGTTAGTTATTCTAGTTCTTGATTATTTTCTTATATGCTGTATTTCTTTCGTCTGAAATGAAAATATAATAAACCCCCGTTTTGTAACTCTTTAGATCAAACATGATCTTATTTTCTTTTTCGAGTGATTTTCGCTCTATTACCTTTCCTAGCATATCTCGAATTTCAATAATCCCGTTCTTATTATCCTTAAATTCTACGTAAATATGATCTGAGCTGGGATTCGGATAAATAATAAAATCCGAAAATATCTTTTCTTCAACCTCTACTTGTTGTCTACTTCCAGCAATACAAAAACAATGGGTTGATTCTTGCCAAGCCGAGCAACCTTCTTCCCAAATACCATGTTTAAGTATATAACACCCTTGTCCTAGACCAAGCACTTCCTCAAAAACCTGAGCACCATTACCATATACAATAGAACTCACGGGTGCAATGGGATCTAACATATTGCAATTAACATCTGCTCTAAAAACTCGCCACCAATGTGTAGGGTATCTATCATTAGGATTAGCATTTGCTGTACTCTCTATTAAGTATTGCCCTCCGGCCTGAGGAGTTACAACTGGAATACTCATCCCTGGGTCCAACGATAATTCGGCCTCCAAATTAATCCATTGTGTTGAACTTGTCCATGAACATTCGCTATTCCACACACCATGAATAATAACAAAATACTGTCCTTGCAAATTAGTGAACTCCGTACCATATGCCCAATGTGTATTTGCATTTGGTTGAATACCGTCATCACCATTTGGATCTAAAGGATCGTTTATATCAAATTCTTGCAGCTCATTTGATGCATAAATAAACCACATGCTACCATCTGTATTTTGATTTGGTGTTACAATAATTTTCTTGTTGGTAACTCCTTTGCAACTTACTTTATATGTAAATGCTGGGTCTGGAGCAGGCAAAACATCTACAATAGCCGTCGCAACATGTGTACAACTACCATCTATACTAGTTACTATTAATTCTATTGTCGTATTAACTGTTACATTAGACAGCGTATAAGATGTTCCACTTCCCACATTAATCCCATCAATACTCCAATTATAAGTTGCCTCTATTGCATCTGGATTATTAACTGTAAAGGTTACTGATTCTCCTTCACAAACAATATTATCTGATTGATTTACACTTATTGTTGTTAAATTAATTTCTTCTATTACCACATGAGTTTGGCCAACACATCCATTACTATCTGTAACTTCTACCGTATAAACTGTCGTAGATCTGGAAGAAGCCGTTCCACCTGGCAGGTGTTTCGCTTGCTTTTGAGTTGTTTTCGTGGTCGGTCTTCCACTGGACTCATTTCCGTTCGAAAATCATCTTTCCGGCCACTTCCGGCCGATTTATCGATTTTTGAAGTTTTGCTCAAAGTCTCATTTTCGCCAAAATCGTGAGAATCGGCC
>JABSPN010000193.1 GCA_013214425.1 Flavobacteriaceae bacterium
TAATTTTAAATAGCACAGCCCTTTCAGTTTGGCATTTAATAGCTATGTTTTATACATGTTGTTAGGAGCCGTTTTTTTATTAACCATAAATTATGGTAAGAACAAAGGGAATGGTAATGATTATTGATATTATTGCAGGTTTAATCCAACTTCTTATTGTCTATTTTATTTCTTTTTTTGGTAAGATATATTTTTGAGACACAGATGTTATCTTCGTTAATATTTACTTGTCTCATGGGTTGTAATCTGTAATCACCTAAGAAATCCCAGTCAAAAGCTAGAGATAAATTCGCTAAATCTTTTTTAGTTGTGGCTACAGGAAAAATGATCCAGATAACAGATGTTTCCACTAGGCGTGGAAATAAGGTCATCATTTGATTTATAAAATCATGTTTGGAACGAACAAAAATAATGACAAATTCTACACAGGAGGTATGCACTAACGAAGCCGAAAAATTGATAGTGCTAAATTGTTTTGAAAATTCTTCTGGCTTGTTTAATATGATGATTTCATCTTGGGTTGGTATGTTTAATAAATCAACAAGCATACACTTGTAAAGATACGAAAAATATAATTGATTAGTTTATATAATTTGGCACAATGTTTGATTTTAATTAATTGTAAGTCAGTCGTGTGAGGACATTAGTGGCACGTTCAGCTCTAAAGATAGTACACTGATTTCATTCTAAAATTTATTGAAGAACACCAAGAATAAAAACAAAGGATTCGGAAACTGCAGCTCCGAATCTTTTGTTTTCTAATATTACCTATATTTATTGTTCTAATTTCAACATATGAAAATTTCATTGCTTTCGGTATTGATGATATTGATGCTCTTGTGTTCTTCCGAAGAGAAAGACATTCCCGATAATTTTGTCAATATAAAAGTAGCCATACCTTCAATACATTTGGATATTCGTTATTATGGGAATCATAATTTCATTGGAAAACCTATAGATGGCTATGAAGCTCCAAAAGCTTACGTAACTGAGGAAACTGCTATGGCTTTAAAGAATGTTCAAAAAGAATTAGCTGATTACAACCTCGGACTTTTAATTTATGATGCCTACAGACCTCAACGTGCAGTGAATCATTTTGTACGTTGGGCGAAAAAGCTAGAGGATACTCTAATGAAACAGGAATTTTATCCAGATGTAAAAAAAGAAAATCTATTTAAAGAAGATTATATAGCAGCGAGATCTGGACATAGTAGAGGAAGCACAGTTGATATTACGTTGGTTGATCTTAAAATGGGTGAGCCTTTAGATATGGGAAGCAATTATGATTTCTTCGGAAGAAATTCCTGGCCAAACTACAAGGGAATTTCAAAAGAACAAAGAGCTCATAGGTTATTATTACAACAAATCATGAAAGAAAATGGTTTCAAGCCTTATGCGAAGGAATGGTGGCATTTTACCTTAAAAACGGAACCCTATCCAGAGACCTATTTTGATTTCGTGATTCAATAAGCTTATAATTTAAACTTAAACGTGGCTCCAAAATTGATTCCCAGAGAGTAGGGATTCATACTATTGTTTTTATACTGATTGATATAGTATTGCATTTGCGGTTCGACATGAAACCTGATGTTTTTATTCAAATCATAATTCACTCCCGGACTCAAGAAAAAGGAATAATTGACTTTAGGAAGACTTCTGAATTCTCCAATATCCAATTTTCTGCCATCGGCGTTATTAATAGCGGTTAAGTTTTGATCTTGTAACCACAAGAAAGCAAAACCATAGCGAACTGTGAAATTAAATTGCTTACGATTTGAGAATTGAGTTTTAAAACTAATCGGTATTTCTAAGTACGTCTGATTTTGTTCAATATCGAAAGTACGGGTGTTGCTTACAAAATCATCAAATTCAGAAAGTGAGGTTACACCAGCTGTATTAATCCCAGTATAGCTAATTATTGGCGCTATAGTATCGATATCTTTCGTTGTAAGTTTGATGTCCACTTTGTTTAAACCTATATGCATAGAAGTTTTTGGAGTTAACTGATACCCGAAATGTATTCCATAATTCGAGTTAAGGTGCTTTTCTGTTTTGTTATCTCTCAATAAGAATTCATCTAATGGAGATAGATGAGAAACATAATCATAAGTAAAAGCAGTGTAGGTAGATGTGACCATCCAATTTTGCTTTTCTCGCTTCTTTTCTTCTTTTTCTTTTTCTTTTTCCTCTTTTTTAGCTACCGGCAAAGAGGGAGCTTCTTGTTCGTAATAGAAAATACAATTGTTGTTAATGTCGACATTAGCAGTGATCTGTTGTTTTATTTCTGATGAAAGATCTAATAAATCACCTGATAAACCATTTTTTCTGGCATCAGAAATTATTAGCTCTTCAGTAGTAATCATACCGGAGTATGATCCATCATTACTATTGTTATTGAAAGTGTTTTTCTTTTTAATACCAACATGATCATAATTATTAGAGCTGCTTACATTCATAGCATAGTCGGTAGATTGGTTTAAAGCTTCTTTATCTTGATAAACAGAGGTTTTATAAATATTTTGATCATCTCTGGATTCATAGGCAAATTTTTTTCCAGTTGTGTTTTCATGGTTAGAATTCTGAAGTTGTTGTTCTTTATCTATTATAAAGTCCAATCCAGTATCAGATTGCTCAAAAATTAAGTTATTTACGTTTGAGTGCTTCTTATAAGATTTAGTAGTAATGTTCTTGGATTCGACTATTAAGTTATTTTCTCCTGAATAAGTCGTTGTTCTGTTTTCTCCTGAATGTTGATTAAAAGTAGTATTGTCCTCTATAGTCTGTTGTGTTTCTCCATCATGCATTGTATCTTCTCTATCGTTGTTGATTACAATTACATTCGGCCTGTTGTTTTGATCAGATGTATTAAAGTGGTTAAACAATAATACTCCTGAAACAATAGCTAATAAGAACATGATGGAGTTCATAGAAAACAACCAGAAGAAACCTCTTCTTTTCTTGTCTTCTTTGTCCAATCGTTCTGTGATGTTTTTCCACACCATATCGGAAGGGATTCCCTCCAGATGATCCAAACGATCTTTTATAGCCTTTCCTATTTCTTCCTTGGCACTGTTCATTTCTTATCCTGACGTTTAGTATGGTTATTCAGTTGTAATATTTGGTCTTTTAAAATCAGTTTGGCTCTATGTAAATTCGATTTAGAGGTATTGACTGATATGTCTAATAGTTGGGCAACTTCCTGATGGGTGTAACCATCAAGCTGATATAGAGTAAAGACCAATCGGTATCGGTTGGGTAACTCCTGAACGAGTCTTAAAATAGTATCCAGAGATATATTCAGGAGGTAGTTTTCTATATATACAGGAGAATTATCGTCTGGTTTTCCTAATAATTCTTCATTGATCACGACATTAAATAGGCCTTTTTTCTTGTAGCGATCAATTGCTTTATTAATAACAATACGTTTCATCCAACCTTCAAAAGAACCCTTGCCGTTATAGCGGTTAATATTCTGAAAGATAGAGATAAAAGCATCTTGTAAGTTATCTTCAGCTTCCTGTATATTAGTACAATACTTTAAACAAAGCACATATAATGTCTCTTTGTAAAAGCTGTATAGCTTCGCCCTGGCTGTATTGTCACCCTTTTTACAGCCTTTGATTATCTTCTTTAGCGAGCTATCGTTCAATCTATGTGGTTTAATTAGCTTTATGATAGTTTTTTTGAGTCTCTATACTATCTAGACGTGAAAATAACAAAAGGTTGCGCAAGATTTTTTATTTTTTTTTAAAACTTGGCATCAAATTTGTAAAACATTAATTGATGTGCCGACTGAAAGTACGCCTTTCATTAGGTAGATTAATAAAATAGTTTGGAAAAGAGAAATAAAAGCCTTGTATATCAGGGCTTTTTTCTTTTTTTAAAAAAACCTAATTTTTGCCGTATCTTGTACCGCCTATTTACGGATACACTATGCAAGATAATACTCTCCAGAATTATATTAAAGATGTGATCAACAACATCCCGATAGATTGGCTGAAATTAACCACACATCGATTGGATATTTATATTGAAAAACTGGCAAAAACTCAGTTTTTAGAACAATTTGAAGCCTTGTTTAATAACAACAATGTCACGCTTGAGGCATTGAGTGAATTGCCAACAGCGTTTGATTATATTCGATTAGGTCATCCCTTATCTTGTATATTAGAATGGGCTATTGCAAAGAAACATGGTCTAAAAGCAGATCAAATTATTTGTTTTTCCTCTAGAGTAACTCCTGTTTTAGCAGTATTAAGGAAGAATTTATTATCAGGAAAAAATACACGAATTGTTCATACTGGAAACCTATCTGAGTTTTTTGATACTGAAACAGTACAACGTGTTTACGGTTATCAATTTGAAGTACAACAGATCAACTCAGGAGAAACCATTAGTCAGTTTGATGGAAGTACAATATTCATTTGTGAACAGAAAGATGTTTGTGGTTTTAATCTGTATGATAGTATTGACTTTTATGTCAATACCAATACTGGATTAGGAAGTGTAATTCTGATTAATGGAGAAAATGAAGAGTATATTTCAGAGATTCAACATGTAAGAAGGAGAGAGACAATTGCCATGACACCGGCTAATACTTTAATTGCTTTAAACCGTTTTGTTGGAAATATAGTTTCAGAAGAAAAAAACAATCTAGAAGCCAACAAAAAAGTAGTCTTGGATACGATTAAAGAAGTTACACAAGCTCAAACAGAAGCGTTGGTTGCTTCTAGTGGATTATCCATGCAATATGCAATTGCTATGGGAATAATTCATGATGCGATGGATCATCACCCTGGTAAAAAAATCAAGTTCATTGTACCTACAAATTGCTATGGAGGAACAAACGATCAGGCGAGGAGAGTAGCGGCTTGTAATGATAACATTGAAGTAGTCGATTTGCATGTTGATGGTGATCAAGATATGGTTCAGAGTATTGATAAGGTGTTAGAAGTCATCGCTGAAGAAGATGCGATCCCTTACATTATTGCTGAAATTCCAACCAATCCAAGAGTTGAGGTGCCAGAGATGGTTCAGCTTAGAGATGTGTTGAGTAAAGAACGTCAAACAGCTAAAGGGAGCATAGCTATCGCTCCAGTATTTATTCTAGATCAAACTTTTTGTCCTAATGTTCACTTTTTAGGAGAAGGAGAAGTGTTAGCTTCTGTAAAGACGATAGCTTATGTAAGCGGATCTAAATTCCCAAGTGGCGGAAAATGTACAGCAGGTTATTGTGTTGCCAATAACAAAGCAGCCGACCTTATGCGCAAAATAGACTTACACCTCAAACTATGTGATAATGAAGCGACTGGGTATCAAATGACTTTATTGGCCGAGCAATTACCATCGATGAATCAAAGAATTAACGGAGCCTATGTGAATACCCGTGAGTTTGTGAATTTTATTCAAAAGACTTTACCAACTGCCAAGATTAATTTTGTGTCGGAAGAATTGGCAGAGGCAACGTTTACGCCTTCCGTTTTTTCATTAGACCTTCCAACAAAAGGAAATTCAGAAGAAGAAAAAGAAACCTATAAACGTGAATTAAACCTAAAGTTAATCAACTTAATGATTAATAAGATTCCACATGAAAGCAAGTTCTGTGTGAGTTACGGACAACTAAAAGGTTGTTACTGGACGATCCCAGCTACTTCTACCCAGGGAACCACTAAAGAAGGTGATAAAGATTATATCGTACGTGTGGCTCTATCAGCTAACATGGATTTAGAGCGTCATAAAGAAGTGTTTGCGGAGTTTGTAGAGCGTATTTAAGCCATTGCAGGTCTTTGCTCAATAATTTATGGAGATATCTGTTGATGGAAACACCAAGAAAGACTTTTATTTCTTAGGCAAAAAATACAAGGCTTCCTTTTTAGATTTTAAAACAGTTGTATTCCAGTTTCTTTTTTTAATGAATTCACAGCCTTTATTAGATTTTAGGTCTTTATGACTTAAAATAACTGCTTACAAAAAAGTATAATCCGACAAGTCTCAGAGTTCAATAAATAGCTGCCCCTCTTTAGATTCACCGATTTTCGGACTTTTAATATTTTCAATTAAGCCGTCTATATAGGTGTCTACATGAGTTCTTTTCATGGCTTTCATATTTCCTAATCGAGCCAATACCAAATCTATGTTTCTAAAAACGTCCATAAGTTGAAGCTTTTATCAATGCAATAACCATAATAAAGACGTAGCTACCCATTTATTATTTTTTTTCTCATACAATAGAATTTCTTCAG
>JABSPN010000194.1 GCA_013214425.1 Flavobacteriaceae bacterium
AGCAACTAAGTTTTTTGCAACGTGACGTGTTGCATAAGCAGCAGATCTATCTACTTTACTAGGGTCTTTCCCTGAAAATGCTCCACCACCGTGAGCCCCTTTTCCTCCGTAAGTATCAACAATAATCTTTCTTCCTGTTAAACCAGTATCTCCGTGTGGTCCACCAATAACAAATGTTCCTGTTGGATTAACGTGATATTTTATTTTATCGTTAAATAAATTTTGAATATTCTTTGGTAATTTCTTTTTAACTCTAGGAATCAAAATATTAATTACATCTTCTTTAATCTTCTTCAACATTTTAGATTCTGTATCAAAATCATCATGTTGGGTAGAAAGCACAATCGCCTCAATTCTTATTGGTGCATTATTGTCATCATACTCAATAGTAACTTGAGATTTAGCATCAGGCCGTAAATATTTTACTTTTTTATCTTCTCTTCTTAAAGCTGCTAATTCAACCAATAGTAAATGAGAGATATCTAATGCCAAAGGCATGTAGTTTTCAGTTTCTCTAGTTGCATAACCAAACATCATTCCTTGATCACCGGCACCTTGCTCTTCTTTGGTTGCTCTATCTACTCCTCGATTAATATCGTCTGATTGCTCATGAATAGCAGAAAGAACACCACATGAGTTTCCATCAAACATATATTCTCCTTTTGTATATCCAATTTTGTTGATTGTCTCTCTGGCAATTTTCTGAACATCTAAATAAGTCTTAGATTTCACTTCTCCTGCCAATACTACTTGTCCAGTTGTTACTAATGTTTCACAGGCTACTTTAGAATCTTTATCGAAAGCTAAAAAATTATCGATTAATGCATCACTAATTTGATCTGCCACCTTATCTGGATGCCCTTCTGATACAGATTCTGACGTAAATAAATAGGCCATATTTTTAATTTTTGTTTATAAGCTAGGTTTTTGACGTGCGTCACTAAAGAAGTTTTCACTGCTTTAGCATTTTTTTAATGAGGTCGCAATCAGTCAAATCCATCCTCTTATTATTATGAATAATGAATAACAAATGTATGAAAAAAAGATGAGTATATAGTGTAAATTTTGTGCTTCTTTTTTTTGTATTTTTAATTGACTTAAAAACGTAGTTATGAGAGTTTACCAATTCCTTGTCTTCATAATATCTGTTCAGGCATTTTCGCAGTTAAATATTGATCTAGTTGAGCTTGGTAATAATTTTGATAAGCCAGTAGATATCAAACATGCAGGAGATGAAAGATTATTTGTTGTAGAACAAAAAGGAGTGATTAAAATTTTAAATCCTGATGGGACAGTAAATAGCAAACCTTTTTTAGATATCAATGATAGAGTGAAAAATTTAAGAAGTAGTTATGATGAACGTGGATTATTAGGAGTAGCTTTTCATCCAAATTATAAAAACAACGGAAGATTTTACGTTAATTACATTGATAATAAAGGCGATACAGTAATTGCTCGTTATTTAGTTTCATCGAATAATCCTAATGTAGCTAATTATAATTCTGAAAAAACAATTGAGGGAGTCGATCAGCCTTTCAGTAATCATAATGGAGGTGATTTAAGGTTTGGACCTGATGGATATTTATACATTGCTACTGGAGATGGAGGAAGTGGAGGTGATCCCAAGGATAGTGGTCAGGACCTTAATTCCTTATAAGGGAAAATTCTCAGAATAGACGTCAATGACGATAGCAATAACTCCTATAGTATACCCAATGGTAATCCTTTTGCTAATGATAATAATTCCAGAACACATGAAACTATATGGGCTTACGGATTGAGGAATCCTTGGAAATTTTCTTTTGATAAAGAAACGGGAGAAATATGGATTGCAGACGTTGGGCAAAATCTTTATGAGGAAATTAATGTAGCTCTTGGGATTACTGGAGGTATTAATTATGGATGGAGATGCTACGAAGGAAATCATCAATATAATTTAGATGACTGCCCGGAAAAAAGAACATTGACTTTCCCTATTGCAGAATATTCACATTCAAATAATGGGAATTTTAAATGTTCTGTAACTGGGGGCTATCGTTATAGAGGAACGAAATACCCCAAATTTAAAGGTGTGTATTTCTTTGCAGATTATTGCAGTGATGAAATTGGGTATTTGGAAGAAAAAAACGGGAAGTGGGAGATGAACTTTACACAACCATTTAAGGGAAACAATTGGTCTACCTTTGGTGAAGGATATAGAGGTGAGTTATATCTAGCGGGTATAGCTACTGGAAAGGTGTTTAAAATAGTCGATAAAGAAGCATTCAATAATCAAGTAGAATTTAACGTATTTTATATGAAGGATAAAGAGCTAATACAAGTTGAATTTTTGAAGAATCAGAATTTACTTAAAGAAGTTAAGGTGTTTTCTGTCACAGGAAAACTAATCGATCATATTAAACAAGCTTTTAGTTCTGCATCTGCACTTAGTATAGAAACTAGTAACAACTATAAAAAAGGAGTGTATATAGTACAGATTATTTTAAAGAATGGACAAAAGGAATCTAAAAGAGTAGTCATAGATTAACTTAGTTTTGAATAATTAGCCTTTCTTGTAGCATAGCTCAAAACACATATTGATACTAAATTACCTTTAGGTTGTACTATATTAATAATGATTGATGCGATGTTTTTTTAATCAAAAATTTATTTGAAACATTTGTCCAGACAAAAACAGTAATTAATGAAACAAATTCAATTGCATACAATATGTACCATGATTACCATGATGTGTGGAAGATATTCCGCAGGGGTACCTATAGCTATAATTGAATAACAAATTTCAATAAAATATATAGAACCTCTGAGAAATCAGAGGTTTTTTTTTGTTCAAAAATTGAGCGGTAAATAGAAAAGAAAATTAAAAATGAGTACAATAACACAAATAGAAATTAAAGAATACGAAACCGAAAGTAAGGTCATCTATCTTTCTATTCCTCTTTCTTACGAAGTCTTTGGGCCTTCCTTAGGTAAAGCTCCAGTAGTTTTAGTGAATCATGCCTTAACAGGAAATTCTAGTGTGACTGGAGAACTAGGGTGGTGGACTGAAATCGTGGGTAGTCAAAAGTTAATTGATACAGACTATTACACAGTATTAGCCTTTAATATTCCAGGTAATGGTTATGATAGCTATTTGATAGAGAGTTATAAAGATTTTACAACTAGAGATATTGCAAAAATCTTTAAACTAGGATTAGATGCCTCAAGAATAGAGAAACTATTTGCTGTTATAGGTGGTTCAATAGGTGGTGGGATAGCCTGGGAATTAGGTGCTTTGTATCCAGACTTAATAGACAATTTAATTCCGATTGCATCCGATTGGAAAGCTACAGATTGGCTAATATCGAATACCAGAATTCAGGAACAGATTTTATTGAATTCAACCAAACCAGTTCATGATGCTAGAATTCATGCGATGAATTTATATAGAACTCCTGAATCGTATCATTCAAAATTTAATCGAACAACCAATAAGGAGCTCAATATTTTTAATGTAGAAAGTTGGCTGTTGCATCACGGAGAAAAACTTGAAAAAAGATTTAGTGCCGAAGCCTATAAATTAATGAATCACTTGTTAAGCACTATTGATATAACAAGAAATAAGGGGGGCTTTATTGAAGTAGCTTCTCGTATTAAATCAAACATTTTTATTATCGGAATAGATTCAGATTTATTCTTCACTGCAAAAGAGAATAAGGAAACTTTTTTGGCCTTATCAGGAGTGAAAAAGAACGTGTATTACGGAGAAATACAATCCATTCATGGGCATGATGCTTTCCTGATAGAATTCAAACAAATCGAAACATTATTACAACACATATTTACTAAACAACTTAAAGTCGCATAAGATGAAAATTTTAAAATTTGGTGGAAAATCACTGGCAAACGGAAAAGGTCTAAATCAGGCTTTAGACATTATTCAGAAGAAAGTAAAACAAAATGAGAACATTAAAATTGTTGTTTCAGCCAGAGGAAATACCACCACCGATCTTGAAGAAATTTTACATATTGCTAAATCTAAAAAAGATTTTCGCTATGCTTTTGAGACCTTTAAGCAGTATCAACTAGAACCATTTTATTCTGCTGAGTTTGAAAAAAATTTTAAAGATCTTTTTGAACTGTTTAAAGGTGTTAGTTTTTTAGGAGATTACAGTGAAAAAATTAAAGATGAAATTCTGGCTCATGGAGAATTATTTTCGGCAAAAACCTTAACAAAACTTCTAGCGAAGGAAGGGATTAATGCAAGTTTTGTAGATTCAAGGCAGTTAATCGTAACCGATGATAACTTCGGAAGCGCTAACACACTAGAAGAGCTTTCAAGAGAAAGAGTCGTACATTACTTCAAGGATAAGCCTACTGATGAAGTACAAGTCATTACAGGCTTTATCGCATCGAATCAAGAAGGTTGTACTACTACTTTAGGTAAAAACGGAAGTAATTATACAGCATCGCTTTTAGCCAATTATTTAGGAGCAGAAGAGTTTCAGAATTATACACATGTAGATGGGATTTTTACAGCCAATCCTCAATTGGTTTCAGATGCAAAAAAGATAGAAGGTTTAACGTTTACAGAAGCGAATGAGCTAGCGAATTTTGGTGCCTCTATTTTACATTCAAAAACAATAGTACCGTTAATTGAAAAACAAATTCCATTGCGAATCCTCAATACCTTCAATGAAAGTAATAGAGGGACTTATATCTCTTCAGATTGCAATAAAAAAGGAATTAAATCAATTAATGTGATCGATGATGTTTCGTTAGTCAATTTTGAAGGTAGGGGACTTTTGGGCAAAGTAGGTGTTGATGCCAGAATTTTTAAAGCCTTATCCAATGAAAATATTAGCGTCAGTATTATTTCTCAAGGATCCTCAGAAAGAGGAATTGGATTTATTGTTAAGTCAGAACAAGCCTTAAAAGCCAAACAAGCCTTAGAGAAAGAGTTTGAAATTGATATTCAGAATAAAGATGTAAATAGTATTGAAGTGAAGCGAGAAGTTACCATCATTTCGACTATCGGACAAGATCTAAAAGGGTTCCATAAAGCCTTTAATGTGATTTCAAAAAACGGGATCAAACCTTTATTAATCAATAATACTTTGACAGGTAATAATATTTGTTTGGTAGTGGAAAGAAAAGACTTAAAAAAGACGGTGAATTTAATTCATCAGCAAGTTTTTGGGGTGTCTAAGAAAATCAATATTGCCATTTTTGGAAAAGGTCTGGTAGGAGGAACTTTAATCGACCAGATATTAGAAAGTAGCGAGAATATTTTAGAACGAAGAAATGTAGAGTTGAATCTTTTTGCTGTAGGCGGGAGTTCGAAAGTCTTATTAGATAAAGACGGTATAAGCCATAATTGGAAGGAGTCTATTGAGAAAAAAGGAATAGAAAATTATTCGGTTCAAGATGTAATCCAATTTGCAAAAGAGCATCATTTGGAGAACTTAATTGCAGTAGATAATACAGCTAGTGAGATTTTTGTTGAAAATTATATCCAATTAGTGGAAAATGGCTTTGATTTAGTGTCTTCCAATAAGGTTGGAAATACTATTTCCTATGACTTTTATACTGAATTGAGGCAAAAATTAAAGGAATTCAATAAGCAATATTTATATGAAACAAATGTTGGGGCAGGTTTACCTTTAATTGATACGATAAAACTATTACATCATTCAGGAGAAGATATTGTAAGAATCAGAGGAGTTTTTTCAGGATCACTGAGTTATTTATTCAATAAATTTTCTTCGGAAGACAAGCCTTTTTCAGAAGTATTACAAGAGGCCATCGATAAAGGGTTTACAGAACCAGATCCAAGAGAAGATTTATGCGGAAATGATGTGGCGAGAAAACTGTTGATTTTAGCTCGAGAATTGGATTTAAATAATGAAATATCAGATGTAGAAATTCAGAATTTAATTCCTGAAAAATTAAGAGAAATTACTCCTGAAGCGTTTTTAGAGAATCTGGATCAAATGAATGCTGAATACCAGGATTTAAAAGAAAGTCAAAAAGAAAATCATGTATTGCGATATACCGGTGATTTATATGGAGATCTTTCTACTTCAAAAGAAGCCAGACTTCAAGTGAAATTGGTATCGGCTCCATCCAATTCACCATTGGGTTCATTAAAAGGTTCAGATTCAATATTTGAAATTTATACCAAGTCTTATGGTAAGAACCCTCTAGTGATTC
>JABSPN010000195.1 GCA_013214425.1 Flavobacteriaceae bacterium
ATTTTATTTTGATCAATTAGTTGATCTTCATCAAGAATTTCTTCATTAATGTGAAGTTTTACTACTTCACAAACAATTAAGTTTCCAGCCCCCCCTTCTTGCCCTAAAGCAATTACTTCATTCACTTTACATTCAAACTGAACTGGACTTTCAGCCACTCTAAATGGCTTTACCTCTTCAGAAGCTAACATAGTCAAACCTGACTTTACAAACTCATTCACTCCTTTAGGGTAAGCTGTGCTACTTAAAGACATTTGTTGTACAATATCATAATTCACTATATTAATCACCACTTCTTTGGTTTCGATACAATTGTCTAAAGTATGTTTGGTTATATTGTCACGAACACTTCGCGCTGGCGAAAAAATCATGATTGGCGGATTCGCACTAAATACATTAAAAAAACTAAAGGGTGCCAAATTAGGATTTCCGTCAGCATCTTTAGTACTGGCAAAAGCAATAGGTCTTGGTGCTACGCTACCTAGCAGATATCCATGAAGTTTCGCTACTGAAATGTCTTTCGGGGAAAGTGTTAACATGTAAAAAAATTTGCTTACAAAAGTAAGCATAACTTCATAAAAATTAAGTGATTTATCCAGACAATATTATAAAGAGGTTTTTTGTTATGAATAAAAAAGGGATAGCTAATCGCTATCGATTTATTTTTAAATCTTATTTTAGTTCCACAAAACCATAGATCACTTTGAGGCGTTTTTTTAATAATAGAAATAACTACCGTTGGTTACTAATCGTAATTTCATTTATCATTATTTCTTCCATACTATGGAACACCTACGTTTTTACGCAACATATTAAAGAAGAAGAGCGTTTAAAAATGGAGATTTGGAGTATTGGGTTTGAAGATATTGCCAATAGTAGCGTTGACTTTGAAGCCGACATTCATCCCTTGTCCTCTTATATCATTGAAACAAATAGTACGATTCCTCTTATTTTGATGAATAGTAGACAGCAAATTGATACGTATAGAAACATTGATGAAAAGAAAGCCAAGAAAGAAGGCTATCTCGAAAAACTAATCACGCGTTTTGAGAAAGAAAACAAACCTATAGAAATCAATGTTAAGGGTGAACTTTATGGAACGGTATACTATGGGAATTCAGATTTAATTACAAAGCTCAAATACTATCCTCTAGCTTTACTTTTAATTATTTTCTTATTTGTAATCATCATTTTCCTTTTTTATAAATCGTCAAGAATCTCTGCTCAAAACAAGCTTTGGGCTGGTATGGCCAAGGAAACTGCTCATCAGATTGGAACACCTCTTTCTTCCCTAGTAGGTTGGTTAGAATTGTTAAAGCTTGAAAATGTTGAGGGAAGCACCTTAACTGAAATCGAAAAAGATATTGTACGCCTGCAAACTATAACTGATCGCTTCTCAAAGATTGGCTCTGTGCCGAATCTGGAAAGATTAAACATCGTCAAAGAAACCAAAGACACCTTTGATTATTTAAGCATCAGACTCTCTAAGCTTATTCAGTTTAAATTTGAATCTATTGATGAGGATATCCATGTACAGCTTAACAGACAATTGTATAGTTGGACAATAGAAAATCTGGTGAAAAACGCTGTTGATGCTATGAAGGGTAAGGGCAGCTTAACGATTAGAATAAGCCAGTTAGAAGAAACGGTAAAAATCGATATCACCGATACTGGAAAAGGAATGACCAAAAAGCAATACAGGAAAGTTTTCGAACCTGGCTTTACGACTAAAAAGAGGGGTTGGGGTCTTGGTTTATCCTTGGCGAAACGAATTATCGAAGATTACCATGATGGCAGAATTCGAGTATTCAAATCTGAGATAAACAAAGGAACTACAATGCGAATAAGCTTAAAGACTGAAGCTTAAAATTGGGCTGCAATTTTATCGGCTATTTCTTGAAATACTTCTTTAGTCAAAGATTCTTTTTGAATAAACCTAGCATCTTCCAAAGAGTTTAATGGAATTAAATGTACATGTACATGCGGCACTTCTAATCCGATAACCGTCATACCCACACGCTTACAATCTATCACCTTTCTCATAGCCAAGGCTACTTTTCTGGAAAACTTGAACAGCTCTGTATACTCGTCTTCAGCTAAGTCAAAAAGTTTATTTTCTTCTTTTTTTGGAATACATAGCGTATGTCCTTTAGCATTGGGATTAATGTCTAAAAAAGCTAAAAAGTCATCGGTTTCTGCTACTTTATAACAAGGAATTTCTCCATTGATAATTTTAGTAAAAATTGTAGCCATTAGTTTCTGGTTATTTCAATGATTTCGAATTTCATCACTCCATTAGGTACTTCTACTTCTGCAATATCACCTACTGCTTTTCCTAACAGACCTTTTCCAATTGGAGAACTCACCGAAATTTTCCCTGTTTTTAAATCAGCTTCACTTTCTGCAACTAAGGTATATTCCATTTGCATACCATTGGTTTGATTTTTAATCTTAACGGTAGACAATACTAATACTTTAGAAGTATCTAATTGAGATTCGTCAATTAAACGAGCTCCAGAAAGTGTTTCTTCTAGTTTAGAAATTCTCATTTCTAACATCCCCTGAGCTTCTTTAGCAGCATCATACTCTGCATTTTCAGATAAATCTCCTTTATCTCTAGCCTCAGCAATAGCTTGAGAAGCTTTAGGTCTTTCTATATCTTTTAAGTGATTTAATTCGTCTTTAAGTTTTTTTAATCCTTCTTCCGTGAAATAAGATACTTTACTCATATTCTCATCATTTATAAACACAAAAAATCCCATCTTCAAACGGGATTTGCAACTTAATTGTGACACAAATATAAGAAAAATTCAAATACAACGTTATTTTTGTACCTTGCGATTTCTATATTAAGCTTATGAAAAAGTTACTTTTATTGTTGATTGTTGTTACTTTCTCGTGTTCAAAAGATGATAATGGGAATGGAAATCCATTTTTACCAAATGTTGCATTTGACACTGGAAATTTAATCAACACTAATTTACCACAGTATTCTAATCTTCAATTCCCTGGAAATAGTATTGTTGTTTCAGGTTTTGGAGTTCGAGGTTTGCTATTGGCCAATACTGGTAGTGGCGTTATCGCTTTTGAACAAAGTGATCCAAACCATGCTCCTAATAATTGCTCTGCTCAATCATTAAATGGGTTGATTTCTACTTGTACTTGTGGTGACGGGAATACTTATAACCTTGCTAACGGGTTGCAAACAGCCGGAGAAGGAGGTTATCCTTTAAAAGCATACAGAACGGAAACTAGTGGAAATATTATCCGCGTGTTTAACTAATTTGATCTGCAATTCCTTTATCTAACTGGATCAGATTATTATTGAGTTTTTCACTCAATAAATCAATGGCTTTTTTGCTTCTCATTCCTGATTTGCAATAAACAACTATCGGTTTATTGGTTTCTATTTCCTGAAATCTTGTTTCCAATTCATGCAATGGTATATGATATCCTCCTATATGAAATGTTGCCCTTTCTTCGGAAGTTCTAACATCTAAAAGCTCATATAAATCTTCATGTTCCCTTAGCTCATTATAAGTAATCGTATTAACCTGTGAAATTCCGCAGAAAAAATCGTAATCATCTAATAATGTATTAATTGCTAAGGCTTCAGTTTTATTGATGTTGAATTTGTGAATTGCCATAGACAGCGCATCTAACATCAGAAGTTTTCCAGACAAGACTTCTTCTTGTTCTAAAATAATTTTTAAGGTCTCATTGGCTTGAAAAGACCCTATAATTCCGGGCAAAACCCCTAAAACTCCTATCTCTGAACAGTTCGGCACTTGGTTATCTTTTGGCGGATTCGGAAATAAACATCGATAGGAAGGACCGTTTTTATAATTGAATACCGAAACTTGCCCTTCGAACTTAAAAATCGATCCAAAAACCAACGGTTTTCCGGCTATTAATGACGTATCATTCACGAGATATCGTGTCGGAAAATTATCACTACCATCAACAACAATATCATATTGCTTCATGATGTCTAAGGCGTTGTTCTTGTCTAACCTTTCCTTATATCCAACAAACTGCACAAAGGGGTTTAATTTAGCTAATCTGGAAATTGCCGCATCTACTTTATAAACTCCTATATCATTGATTCCGTAGAGTACTTGTCGTTGTAAATTAGATTGATCTACCACATCGTGATCTACAACACCTATTGTTCCCACGCCAGCAGCAGTTAAATACTGTAATATAGGACAACCTAAACCTCCTGCTCCAATCACTAAAACCTTGGCTTGTTTTAATTTTAATTGCCCTGCTTCACCAACTCCTTCTAGAATTAGATGACGATCATATTGCTTGTATTCTTCCTGACTCAGCTTCATTTATTCCCAATTATTTTCCCAGTCTTTCCAAACGACTTCTAAACCATTGTTTTTAAGCATTTCGGCAATCTCTTCTGTTGATCTTTCATCGCTAATCTCAAATTGTTCTAAAGACTGAGGCTCAACGGCATACCCGCCTGGATTTGTTTTAGATTCAGCACTAATTGATGTAATCCCCAGATTGACAATATTGTTTCTAAAGTTTTCACTTTCTCTGGTAGAAATAGATAGCTCGACATCTTCATCTAACAGCCTAAATGCACAAATAAGCTGAACCAAATCAATATCTGTCATTTCGACTTTTGGCTCTAATCCGCCAGAATGAGGTCTAAGCCTTGGGAAAGAGATAGAATATTTAGTTTTCCAATAGGTTTTTTGAAGGTATTTTAAATGTAGTGCTGTAAAAAAGCTATCGACTCTCCAATCCTCTAATCCAAATAATGCACCTAAACCAATTTTATGAACTCCTGCTCTCCCTAAACGATCTGGTGTTTCCAAACGGTAATCGAAATTGGATTTTCTTCCTTTAGGGTGATGTTTTTTATATTCATCTCGATGATAGGTTTCCTGATAAACCAATACAGCATATAATCCACTTTCAGCCAATCGTTCATATTCCTGCTGATCTAAAGGTTGAACTTCTATCGTGATATTAGAGAACTTTGAACGTATCAACGCAATAGCGTTTTCTATATAATCGACTCCAACTGTTCTATTGGCTTCTCCTGTAACCAAAAGGATATGGTCATAACCTTTGGATTTAATATATTCGACTTCCTTTAAAATCTCATTATCGGTAAGCGTACTCCTTGGAATTTTATTTGTCAAACTAAAACCACAATAGGTACAAATATTCTGACATTCATTACTCAAATACATGGGAGCATACATCTGAATAGTATTTCCAAATCTCTTTTTGGTTAAACTTCTACTTATCTGCGCCATTTCTTCAAGATAAGGACGAGCAGCTGGAGAAAGTAACGCTTTAAAATCTTCTAATGTCCTTTTTTCAGAATATAGGGCGTGTAAAACCTCTTGTTCTGTTGTAGACAAAATGCTATTGAGAGTTTGATCCCAATTGTATTGATCAAATATATTTTTAAAACTATTCATGGTATCAGGCTTCTTGCATTAACTAATTATTTAAAAAACTGGTTAACGGACTACTTGCTTCTGCTTTATTTTTAATAGGAGCCAACTTTGCATTATACGCCATCCTCCCTGCTTCTACTGCCATTTTAAATGCTTTTGCCATTGCTGTGGGTTTTTGAGAGACAGCTATCGCTGTGTTGACTAAAACAGCATCTGCTCCAATTTCCATAGCTTGCGCTGCATGTGACGGACTTCCAATACCGGCATCTACAATAACAGGCACATTACTTTGATCTATTATGATTTCTAAAAATTCTAGTGTTTTCAACCCTTTATTACTTCCTATTGGAGCTCCTAATGGCATGACACATTGCACTCCTACTTCTTCTAATCGCTTACATAAAACCGGATCTGCATGAATATAAGGCATCACAACAAATCCCAGTTTCACCAATTCTTCTGCTGCTTTTAACGTTTCTATTGGATCTGGCAACAAGTATTTTGGATCTGGATGAATCTCTAATTTTACCCAATTTGTTTCTAATGCTTCTCTGGATAGTTGAGCAGCAAAAACAGCTTCTTTGGCATCTCTTACGCCAGAAGTATTGGGTAATAAATTAATTCTTTCATGTGATAAATGTGTTAAAATATCATCTTGTTCATCATATACGTCAACTCGTTTTAAAGCAACGGTAATTAACTCACTTTCTGAAGCTAATAAGGCATCTCTCATTAATTCCGAAGAACTAAATTTCCCTG
>JABSPN010000196.1 GCA_013214425.1 Flavobacteriaceae bacterium
CAGTTTCAAGACTTACCGCTGGTTCCCATTGCAACTCTTTTTTAGCAAGTCGTATATCCGGTTTTCGCATCTTTGGGTCATCCATAGGTAGTGATTCATATATAATTTTAGACTTTGAATTGGTTAGAGAAATAATTTGATGAGCTAAATCAATAATTTGATACTCTATTGGATTACCAATATTTACAGGACCAACAAAATTGTCAGAACTTTCCATCATTTTTACCATTCCAGCAATCAAATCATCTACATATTGAAAACTTCTCGTTTGCGAACCTTTACCATATACAGTGATGGGTTTATTCTGTAATGCTTGGACAATAAAATTTGAAACAACTCTCCCATCATTTTGATGCATTCTTGGTCCATAAGTATTGAAAATCCGAATGAGCTTGATCTTGACATTATTCTGTCTATGATAATCCATAAATAAAGTTTCTGCGGCTCTCTTACCTACATCATAACAGGATCGGAATCCTATTGGGTTTACATTCCCCCAATACGATTCACTTTGAGGATGAATGTGAGGATCTCCATAAACTTCACTAGTTGAAGCCTGTAAAATTTTAGCATTGATTCGTTTTGCCAGTCCTAACATATTAATTGCTCCCATAACAGATGTTTTCAGAGTCTTGATGGGATTGTATTGGTAATTAATTGGCGAGGCAGGGCAAGCCAGGTTATATATGGCATCACACTCTATGAAAAATGGTTTAATTACATCATGTCTTATCAGTTCAAAGTAGGGATTGTTCATTAAGTGTAATACATTATCTTTACTGCCGTTAAAGAAATTGTCTAGGCAATAGACCTCGTTTCCTTCTTGTATTAGGTAATCGCATAAGTGTGATCCCACAAATCCTGCACCACCAGTTACCAAAATTTTTCGTCGCATAATTTATGAAATTAAGATGAATATGATGTTTTTAAATTATTACCAATACAGTGGTAATTGAAACCATAGCCCTGTAATTCTTCAGCATTAAAAATATTTCTACCATCAAAAATGGTAGGACTATTAAGTTGTTTTTTTATCTGTTTAAAGTTTGGGTATTTGAACTCAGACCATTCTGTGAGTATAGCCAAGCAATCTGCACCAATTAGCACTTCGTATTCGTCATCACAGTACTTAATAGAGTCGCCTAGAATTCGTTTTGCCTCGTCAATTGCTACTGGATCATAGGCCGAAACAGTGGCGCCTGACTCCAATAGCTTACGGATGATGACAAGTGATGGAGCCTCACGCATATCGTCTGTTTGCGGTTTAAAACTCAAACCCCAAATCGCCACATGCTTACCCGATAAATCACCTTTAAAGTGTTTGTTAATTTTGTGAAATAATATTTCTTTTTGTGCTAAATTGACATGCTCAACTGCTTTTAAAATACTTAAATCATAATTAAAATCAGAAGCTGTTTGGATGAGTACTTTTACATCCTTAGGGAAACAGGAACCTCCGTATCCGATTCCTGGGTAAATAAATTTTTTACCAATTCGCTGATCCGATCCTATACCTTTTCTAACCTCATTAATATTGGCCCCCACAAGTTCACACAAATTAGCAATATCGTTAATAAAACTTATCTTAGTGGCTAACATTGCATTGGCAACATATTTTGTCATTTCAGCAGAGACAGGGTCCATAAAAAAAATAGGGTGTCCATTGAGCGTAAAAGGCTTGTACAATTTTTTCATCAATGAAGCTGCTTTGTCGCTTTCAACACCAATTACAATTCGATCGGGTTTTAAAAAATCACTGATGGCCGCTCCTTCTTTTAAAAATTCTGGGTTTGATGCAATATCAAAAGATATTGCAACTCCACGCTGATTTTGAGCTTCATTGATTAATTCTTTCACTTTAAGTGAAGTCCCTACAGGAACAGTACTTTTGGTGACAACTAACATGTAATCACTAATGCATTTGCCAATTGATTTTGCCGCTTCGTATACGAATTTTAAATCTGCTTTACCCTTATCGTCAGAAGGAGTCCCTACACAGATAAATACAGCGTTACTACGCTGTAATGCTTTTTCTAGATTTGTTGAAAAAAACAATCGCTTTTTTTTGATATTTCTTTTGAGCATTTCATCAAGACCAGGTTCATAAATCGGACTGATTCCTTTTTTTAGTTTTTGGATTTTCTGTTTGTCGATGTCTACACATTCTACATCAATCCCAATTTCCGCGAAGCAAGTACCCGTTACGAGTCCCACATAACCCACGCCAATAATGACAACTTTCATGATAACTTATTTTTAAATCACTATATCAATAGCGATGCCAAAAGAACAACTATTTGCTAATCAATATGTTATGTTGTTTTTTTAAAAGTATTGGAATCCATTTTTTGGAATCATTGTATATTTTGGAAAATTTGTCTCTCATACAAATGCAGTTACAAAAAGAGTTGCACTACTAAGTGAGGATTAAATTTCATTTGCTTTGAGCATTTTATAGATTGTACTTTTTCCAATATCAAGCGCTTTTGCCGTTTCAATAACATTATTTTTATACAGCTCAAGATGGTGTTTGATGATGTCCCGTGTGTATTCTTTTAATGTTTTTCTACTTTCACATATTTCCTTCGAATAGCCCTTACTCTTAAACTGAAGATCGTCTGTTGTAATTTGAATCCCGTTACACATAATTGCAGCAATCTCAATTACAGATTTCAATTCGCGGATATTACCCGGGTATTGGTGATTAATCAATTTAATTTCTGCATTTGCTGAGAGTGTAATGGCACCTAAATTATTTTCCATACAAAATCGTTTTAAAAAGTGGTTTGCCAACAAGAGAATGTCACTTTTACGATCAGAAAGTGAGGGTAGTTCAATCGTTAATCCCATAATGCGGTAGTATAAATCTTCTCTGAAATTCCCCTTTGCAACTTCTTCAATTAATTCTTTATGACTGGCAATAATAAGTCGGAAATCAGTATGAATCATTTCATTACTTCCTATTCTACAAATCTCTTTTTCTTGAAGAACACGCAGTAATTTTGATTGTAAATAAAAATCCAACTCAGCTATTTCATCTAGAAATAAAGTGCCTCCGTTAGCCGCTTCAAATTTTCCCTTTTTACAGAAATTGGCACCTGTGAACGAGCCTTTTTCATGACCAAATAATTCACTCTCTACTAAATCTTTTGGAATAGCTGCGACATTGATTGCAACAAATTTATTTTTATTTCTGCTACTATTTTGATGTATTGCCTTTGCAACAAGTTCTTTACCTGTGCCTGTTTGGCCAGTGATGTATACATTTATATTTGAGCGAACTGCCTTGTCCATTAATTTAAAAATTGATTTGATCTCGTTACTATTGCCCACAATTTTTTCACTATAGGCACTAATTCTTTGAATTTGATTGGATGTATCTTGCTGGGGACTTTTTGTTTTTCTGATGTGTAAAACAGCATCCCAAAGATCATATTTTGTGGTTGATTTCAAAGATAAAAAAGCGTCTACCATCGGTAAATCTGATTTCAAAATCGATTCGTCGTCATGTGCTTCAAATAGAACAATAATCGCTAACTGTGAGTTTTGCCAACTCAACTTCGTGATCAAATTTGAGGCATTAAAAGCTTTACTGTTGTAATTGATGATAACAAGATCAGTTTCCTCATGGAGTACTTTTTCAGAAATTTTCAAATGCTCACAATGAGTTACTTTGAAATCTGGATTTAATCCTAAGTGGTAGGCTAAAGATTTTCTCAATGAAGATTGGCCTCCAACTATTTGAATTTTGTAATGCAATTTTTGATCGACTGATTTTTTCATAAAATATTGATTTTTATTGCGATTCCAAATTATAGATAATTTCCATTTTCTGGATTTGTTTTCGATTGATGAAATAGTAATTGCTGTGATAGTACAAGTTAATTAGACGAATGGTAATCGAATTAAATCTCCTTCAAATACTGCTGTTCCCTCCGAATCAACAGCATTCCTCATATGAAATTATCTCTTTCATTATATCCAATGGCTTTTTTTATAGAATATACTGGAACTAGAGGATTATAATTACCTAGAAGGAGATTCAGGATATTCAATTACATATTGATTACTTGATACAACCAAAGACTAAAATCAACCGGTGTATTCACTATGGCTTCCTGTGATGTTTATTCATTTATATTGGCTTATGCTTTTGAAATCATTGTAAAACAAATCCATAAAAAAGTAGTATGTCATTTCATAGTTCATCTAATTTATTGATTTATATATTCATAAATTTATCCAAATCAGAACTAGAATTTGTAAGGGTTTTGAATAGTATTTTTATAGAATCGCTATACCGAAAATGAACTTTATCATTGTCTTGGTAATACCTTTAATCATTATTTGGTCATTTAAAAGATTAATTTCTAGTAACTATTGAATCATATAAAAATTCTGTAAGAGGAGGTAAAAAAGCCAGAACTATCATTCTGGCTTTTTTATAATATTTTTATAAACGGTTCTTTCGTATTAATTATTAGATTTTCAAATTTCGATTTTTTTTAGACAACTATAAAAGCTATAGCGTATTAAATCAGTTGTTTAATGTTTTTTGGTTTGAAGTTTTACTCGATTTTAGTTCAATTTGAATTAATGTGACAGCATCTAAATTTTTATTGACTTCAAACGAGAATACTATCTAAAATTACAGTATCGATACTAGTTAAGTGTATCAATAGGTTTGTATTCTATAAAAATATCAATAATTTAAGAACTAGTATAATTTACAATGCACAACTGTTTCATCATACATGCTGTTACTTAATGTTATTGTTTGATATCCTGATGCAATGATTGTGCTCAAGTTAAAGTCTGAGACAAACACAAACAGTCGTAGTAGCTTAACCGTTTTACATCTTCACTATTATGATGTTGGTCTTTATCGAATTGGATTTAAACGAAAAAACAAAAAAGCTCTCATATCCTTGATTACTTTAGAGCTAAACAAAAAAATGACATTATGAAAAGCTACATCCCTAATAATATCAAACAAGTGCTAAAACCTATTGTAAGTTTCGTAAATACAAGCCTTAACGCAGGAACAAAGCATACTTGTCCTATTTGTCTCTACAGTTCGAACAGTTTCGCTTATGTTGGTTTCGATTTCCCAGTACTAAAAACCAAACACATTATTGGTGCCGGACGAAGACAAGCTAGATGTTACAGTTGTCGTTCAATTGATCGAGAAAGATTGGTTTACACGTATTTAAAGTATGAGGAAAAAATTTTTGCAGACAATAGTAAAAGTATCCTTCATTTTGCACCTGAAGAGACCATTTCAACTAGTTTTTTTGACTACAATTTCAAAGATTATGTTTGTGGGGATTTATTTACAGAAGGTTATGAATACCCACCTCATGTGCAAAATATGAATGTTTTGAACATTCCTTATCCAGATGATTATTTTGACCTTGTAATTTGCAACCATATTTTAGAACATGTTGAACAAGATATTGATGCAATGAAAGAAATCCGAAGAGTACTAAAACCGGGAGGCAAAGCTATTCTTCAAGTCCCAATAGCGAAATACATACACAAAACGTATGAAGACCCTACCATTACCTCAAGAGCAGATAGAGAACGTTACTTTGGGCAATACGATCATGTTCGAATCTATGGTCAAGATTATGTGGAAAGAATTGCTAGTTCAGGTTTAAAAGTGAATCGAATCAATATTTCGTACAAATATCCTGATTTTGGGTTGAATAAAGAAGAAGATTTATTCATTGGTATCAAATAATTTAATTTTGATTATTTCGTTTAGTTTGGTAGTATAACGCGGACTGAGCTTTTCTTGTCTCATTTTCCATGTTCTACCTAAGTCTTGACTAGCTAATTTAAGCTTCTTTCTACCAATGCTATAATTTAAGTTATCAATCACTTGCATGAGTTGTTTGTGTTTTGGATCTTCTTCACAAAACATGTTTAGTTGTCTTTGATTCTCTGGGATAATACCCATGACTATTACACCTGCTTTTTTGTAGTTATACCCAGGTTTAAATATTTTCTTCAATCCTAATTTTGCATATTTAGAAATTGTGATGCTAGAGTTAGTAGGATAGGGAAGGTGTATCATGATATTCTTGCCATACTGTTTATCATCGCTCTTAAATCGATTAGTATGAATAAATACCATCAACATGTTGCAACAGGAGTCTTGCTGGCGTAATTTCTC
>JABSPN010000197.1 GCA_013214425.1 Flavobacteriaceae bacterium
CTGTCCGATAGGAAGGCTTCTTACATAATATAAAGTAGAGACTAAATCTCTGGTATCCGCTTTAAACGGAATTGTTTTGGTATTCTCACCCCTCCTATTTCTGTAAATAGTTTTTACAGTCTTTTTCTTGTGATTGAAAGTATATTTCTCGTAACGTTTGTGCCCTCCTTCATCTGTATCCCTTTTGAATAGCAAGGGTTTCATGTTTTTAGGATTCACATAGGCTTCAAATAAATCTCTGATTTTGAAAAAAGAATCCCATTTTGAATACGTTTTGGCGGTGCACTTAAATTTATAGAGTGTACTTTTTTCGGTTTTTACTTGAGAAGTTTGCATGGTAACTTCAGCAAAAGAAGTCATCAACCCACTCATGTTATAAGAAGCGCTGTAAACGAGTTTCTCATTTTTTGAAAAAGGTAAACCTTGGTAAGATGTATCGGCAGTAAAAGAACTACAAACACCAATCAAAATAAGTAAAAAAATATGCCGTTTCACGAGATCAGTTTTAAGATTACAAATTAACAATAAACTTTTTTATTAGCCTTTACTCTTAATATAATTTTAAGTTATAAAAGGTGATTAGCTCTCTCCAAAAAGTACGCCAAACCCTATTCTTTTAGATTTTTTGTTCATAAATGAGTTTTTTGTGAGATGTTTTTATCTCACAATTGAGCAAAGTATCCCTTAAGCTTTTTTGAACCCTAGATTTTCTTATGATATAATAGTGAGTGAGTTAACTAATAAGTGTTAGTCATAAAAGCTCTTCTTAACATGGGGTTATTGTTCTAATCGCCGGTGTAGAATTTATCTTTAGTGGTTCTGCATCATTATTTGTTATATATTTAACCGCTAAAATAAAAAAATAACTTTTGTTGTAAACAGTTTGGTGTTTATGAAAAAGATAATTAATTATCAAACCCTATTTATTTATAAAACTTCAAAAATGATACGATTAACTCATTTAAGGTTGTTCTTATTTTCATTTATGATAGGTTTGGGACTATCAAGCGCCCAATCTATTGTTGTTAACGACCCAGCAGATCCTGAAACTTCATTTACTCCTGAAGAATTACTGAGTAATGTTTTAGTTGATGGATGTTCTACAATTCAATTTGATTTACTTCAGGAAAACCCAGATGGTGTCACCGATTTACCCTCTAGAAGTTGGGGCTACTTCAGACAAAATGGAACAAGTTTCCCTTTCCAAGAAGGAATTTTCTTGTCTACAGGATTTGGTAATTCGGTAGAAGGACCAAACGATCAAGGTGGTGTAAGTGATACAAGTATCACTGGTGTTTGGAATGGTGATGCTGATTTGGAAGCTATTCTGAATAATATAAATGCAGATACACAACTGACAAATGACGCAACAGTATTCGAATTCCGTTTTACTTCAATTGCTTCTCAAGTAAATTTCGAATTTATTTTTGCTTCTGAAGAATATGAAGATCAATGGGAATGTGATAGTACCTTTAGAGATGGATTTGTATTCTTAATTAGAGGTCCGGGTATTCCAGATGATTCAGGTACAGCATTCGGAGGAACTAATATCGCTTTAGTCCCCGGTTTAACAAATGTACCTGTAAGTACAGGAACGATTCATTTACCAGGTATTGCAGGGGGTGGACCTGATTGTGCTGGACAAGTAGATGGAGTTGATTTTAGATCTGATTTATACATTAGTAATTCAGGAGCAAACAACACCAATGAAATCCAATTTGATGGATATACAGATGTCTTAACAGCCATTGCTAATGTTCAGCCAGGAGAAGAATATACCATGAAAATGGTTATTGCAGATCGTGGAGATACAGCTTTTGATTCTGCTGTATTCTTAAGAGCAAATAGTTTAAATTTTGGAGGAGCTGACCTTGGAGCTGATATCGATATTTGCGACTCTTCAGCAGTAATTACTGATAATGGAGGACCGTATACTGGTAATGAAACTTATGAGTGGTTTTTCCCAGATTTATTGACACAAATTCCTGGAGATACTAATAGTATTACTGTAACTCAATCTGGAACATACTATATAATTGTAACTGATGGTACTTGTCAATATCAAGATTCAATAGAAGTTGATCTTCAAGGTGGAGTAGATGCTGGAGAGGATGGAACCGCTGAATATTGTCCAACAGGACCAGCATTTAACCTATTTGATCAATTAGGAGGAACACCAGACCCAGGCGGAGCATGGACTGGACCGAGCGCCTTAACTAATAGTGATTTAGGAACTTTTACCCCAGGAACCAATACAGCAGGTGTATATACTTACACGGTAACGATAACAAATAATGGACAAACTTGTACTGATACTTCTGAAGTGACAGTAACAGAAGTGGGAGTACCTAACTTTACAGTTGTTGCTAATAATCCAACAGTTTGTGGTGCTAACGATGGAAGTATTGTAATTCAAGGACTTTTAGCCAATGTATCATACGATATTACCTATACAGACGATGGAACTGTACTAGGGCCAGTTTCTATTACTTCAGATGGTTTTGGAAATGTTATTATTGGAGGACTTGATCCGGGAACCTACATCGATATCATTATAGACGGTGGAGGATGTATTGGAAATGATTCAGGACCATATGTGTTAGTTGAACCGTCATTTGAATTTACAGTCACTACAGTTGATAATACAAGCTGTACTGTTCCAAATGGATTCTTAACCATTTCTGATTTAGCAGCAGATAAAGAATATGAAGTAACCTATACTTTAGATGGTACTGTAGTTGGACCAACAAATATTTTTGCTGATGCTAACGGTGAAATAGTTTTCGGGCCTTATAACATGGCAACTTTTACAGATGTCACAGTTACTTGTGTGACAAGTCCAGGATGTACATTTACAGATCCAGGACCATATGTAGTATTTGATACGGTAAACTTTGTTGAAGATTTTGGAGTTGGATTAGGAAGAGTGAGTACACCTTTTACAAATTACACGTTTAATGGTGCAACTCAGGTTAATGATGGACAATATGCTGTAAATAGTAATGCCGCCGATTTAAATACGGGATGGCATGATATGGAAGATCATACTTCTGGTGATACAAACGGTAGAATGTTTGTTGTAAACGCATCATTCGCAACTGGAGAGTTTTATAGAAGAACCATTCCTGTAATTCAAAATGCTGATTATGATTTTAGTGCTTGGATTACTGGAGTATACGATACTGATACAGGTATTTGTGGTGGTGCTGGAGTGCCATCTAATGTAACTTTCAGGATAGAAGATATTAATGGAGTTCTTATTGAAGAAGTTAATACGGGAGCTATTAATAATGGACCAGATCCAAACTGGGAACAGTTTAGCTTGAGTTTTAATAGTGCAGGTAATGATCAAATTCAATTAGTATTATTAAACAACGGTAGTGGAGGTTGTGGAAATGATCTGGCAATTGACGATATCTCACTTGTGGCGAATAACATTCCTCTGTTCCCAACGATCACAATAATTCAACCTGATTGTGAGAATGGAGATGGAACAGGAAGTATTGTTATCAGTGATTTAGATCCAGATATTACGTATGATTTATCATATGATATTGATGGAGTAACAACTGGACCAGTAAGTATTACTACCGATGTTTCAGGTGTCTATACTTTAACAGGTTTAGCCCCTGGTACATATGATAACATTTTCCTTAGTTTAGTGGGGTGTGCAAGTGGAGGACCTTTTGGACCATTCGATATTATTGAAGATGCTATAACATTAAATTTAGTTGTTGAAGAACCAACAGCTTGTTATATTGCAGACGGTAGGTTTATATTCACCAATTTAAATCCTGGTGATACTTATACAGTTAATTACAGTTTAGATGGTGTATTACAAGGTCCATTTACTTTACTAGCTGATACAGATGGAAATGTGATTATAGCAAATTTAGGAACAGGTGTATATACTGATTTCTCATTAGCAGTTAATGCATGTTCTGATAGCTTATTAGATATCTACGAATTTGAAGACTGTTCAATTATACCTCAGGGAATTTCTCCTAATGGAGACGGATTTAACGATAGTTTTGAAGTATCATGGTTACAAGCAACCAATATTAAGATATTCAATAGATACGGTACCGAAGTATATGAATTATCTAATTATAGGAATGAATGGACTGGTACAACTAATGATGGAGATGAGTTACCAACAGGAACTTATTTCTACGTGATTGAGTTGCCTCAAGGAGGAGGAGATCCAATTACAGGTTGGATATATGTAAACCGAGATGAAACTAATAATTAAACCAAATATAAATTACGATAATGAATAAATTATATATAGCAATAGTAATATTATTAGTGAGTTTATTATGGACTCCTGAAGCTATTGCGCAGCAAGACCCTCATTATACGCAGTATATGTATAATCAAGCTGTGATCAATCCCGCTTATGCAGGGAGCAGAGAGAATTTATCGCTCACCATGCTTTACAGAAATCAATGGACAGGTTTAGACGGAGCTCCAGACACTTTTACCTTCTCTGGTCATTCTCCAGTGGGTGAGAAAGTAGGTTTAGGATTGTCTGTAATTGCCGATAAGATTGGTCCTGTAAAAGAGAATAATATCTATGCTGATTTTTCCTACAAGTTATCACTTGGAGGAAATCACACCTTAGCATTAGGATTAAAAGGAGGAATCACCCTTCACGATATCGCCCTTACCGATGTAGTAGTTATCGATCCTAATGATCCGTTATTCTCACAGAATGTAAACAGTACTACTCCTAATGTAGGAGCAGGATTGTTTATCTATTCTGATAAGTATTACTTCGGATTATCGGTTCCGAATTTCTTAAACGGTGTTCACTTAGATGAGAACAACTTAAGTTTCGGATCGGAGACACAACACTATTTTGTAACTGGAGGTTATGTATTCCAGTTATCAGAAAACACGAAGTTCAAGCCATCGTTTATGGTCAAGTCGGCCTTCGATGCGCCAACTTCATTTGATCTTAATGCCAACTTCTTATTCTTCGATCGTTTCGAGATAGGAGGTTCGTATCGTTTAGAAGATTCTTTTAGCGGCATGGTTAACTTTGCCTTTACAGAGAATATCAAAGTGGGATATGCCTACGATCGTATCATGTCAGATTTAGATGTGGTGACCAATTCATCACATGAAGTGTTCTTACAGTTCGATCTTAATTTCCCAAGAAAAGTATCCCGTTCACCAAGATTCTTCTAATACCTAAAGAGACATGAGAAAGACATTATATATATTGGTTTTAATGAGCGTAGGCTTATTAAGTGCACAAAATGAACAAACAAAGAAAGCCGATAAGCTATTCGATCGTTTAGAATACGTATCGGCTATAGAAGAGTATTTAGAGCTGGTACAAAAAGGTGATACCAGTTTGTATGTACAGAGTCAACTAGCCGAGGCCTATTACAATATCTTCAACACCAAGGCTGCCGAGAGTTGGCTAAGCAAAGTTGTCGCCCAAAAGAACGATGCCGAGTCGTATTTCAAATATGCTCAAATGCTAAAAGCTAACGGAAAACAACAACAAGCCAATGAGGCGATGGATAAGTTTGCTGCCTTAGCACCAAACGATCTTAGAGCACAAGACTACAGGCGTAATCCAGGTATTGTAGCCAAGCTTTTAGGAGACGATCCCAAGTATAAGGTGACTTCAGTAAAAGGAATCAATAGTAAGAATTCAGACTTTGGTCCAGTATTGTTTAAAGGTGAATTATACTACGTATCCTCTAAAGCCAGTAAGAGCAGAAAATATGGATGGAACGAACAACCTTATTTAGATCTGTATGTATCAGACTATGCCAGTGGCGAGTTATCTAATGAAATGGCTATAGAAGATGATATCCAAACCAGGTTCAATGAAGGAACGGTAAGTTTCAGTCCAGATGGTAATACCATGTACTTCGCCAGAGAGAGTTTCTTTGAGAGAAAGTTTGTTAAGGATGAAGAAGGGAAGAGTACCATCAATATCTATTCGGCTACTAAAGAAGACGGTAAGTGGACTAATGTAGTAGAGCTGCCTTTCAATGGAGATAATTTCAACACCAGTGGTCCAGCAGTAAGCCCAGATGGGAAATACCTATACTTTTCTTCTGATATGGAAGGAGGCTACGGAGGAGCCGATCTTTGGGTAGTAGAGATTCAAGGAGGAGGAAAATACAGCGCTCCAAAGATCGGCTCCTCCG
>JABSPN010000198.1 GCA_013214425.1 Flavobacteriaceae bacterium
CTGGTTTTCCAGTTTGTCCTACATGTTCACTGTGAGGTCTCCATCCTAAATCTGAAACAGGTTTAGAACAAGCTGTAGCTGCACCTAAAGTTTCAGCTAACTCTTCAATAATTCCCCAATTTTCAGGGCCTTTTAAACCTCTACCTGCAGAAACAACAATTTCTGCATCTGCAATAGTTACTTTTCCAGTTACTTTGTCAACAGATTCCACCTTACTTGATAAGTGAGCATCATTGATTGATGCATCAAATACTTCTTCAGCAACAGAAACAGAATCTTCGTGAAGTCCGTATGCGTTTTTTGCGATAGCAATAACCTTGTTCTCACTATTGATTTCAGTTATATTGAATGCTTTGTTAGAAAAAGCAGTTCTTTTTACTGTTAAAGGGCTCATGTTTTCTGGTAAAGCTACCACATTTGAAGCGTAACCAGCGTTTCTATTTGCTGCTACTAATGGAGCTAAATATTTCCCATCGGTAGTTGAGCTCATCACTATAATGTTAGCATTTTCCTTTTCTGCAGCTTGAACAATAGTATCGGCATAAGCTTTAGCGTTAAAATCACTTAAGTTACCGTTTGATACGTTCAGTACTTTGCTAACACCGTAAGCGGCTAATTCGTTAGCATCTCCACCATTAATTGCTACAGCTGTAACTGTTGTTCCAGACTGATCTGCAATTTTTTTAGCATATGAAGCCACTTCTAAAGTAGCTTTATTATATTTTCCGTTACTTGATTCCGCGAATATTAAAACAGACATATCTTTAAATTTTTTGTTAAGGAGTGACCCTTAAATTACTTTAGCTTCGTTGTGTAATAAATCAATTAATTGATCAAGGTTTTCAGCGTCGACTAATTTTACTGCCGATTTAGGTAAGGGCTTTTCGAATTTAACCGCTTTCGTCTGATTTACTTCTCCAGCAGGATCAACTACTTGTAAAGGTTTTTTACGAGCCATCATGATACCTCTCATATTGGGGATTCGTAATTCACTTTCTTCAACTAATCCTTTTTGGCTTCCTACTACTAAAGGTAATGATGTAGCTATAGTTTCTTTACCACCATCAATTTCTCTAGTTGCTTTGGCACTATTGCCATCAACCTCTAAATTGATGCATGAATTCACAAAGTTGAAATCTGTAAAATTGGCTAACATTCCCGGAACCATTCCTCCATTGTAATCTAAAGACTCTTTTCCGGCGATTACTAAATCGTATCCTCCATTTTTTACAACTTGAGCTAATTCTTTTGCTACTGCAAATCCATCTGTAGCTGCAACATTTACACGAATAGCATCATCTGCTCCGATAGCAAGAGCTTTTCTAAGGGTAGGCTCAGTTTCTGCTCCACCTACATTTACAACAGTAACGCTAGCACCTTGCTTTTCTTTGAAATACATGGCACGAGTTAAACCAAACTCATCATTTGGGTTAATTACATACTGCACTCCATTGGTGTCAAACTCAGTGTCTTCGTTGGTAAAATTTATTTTGGATGTAGTGTCAGGAACATGACTAATACATACTAATATTTTCATTGTATTTGAATTTTGAATAAAAAAAATTAAGTGGCTACGAAAATAGTGTTTATTTTTGATTTATTTACTATGCACGCATAATAAAAATGTTATTTTTTTAACAATAAAATTCATTGAATGTTCTGTTGAAAATGATTTAATTTCTATTTTTGTTTGCTTTTTAATTATACAATAGAAAAATACATGAGAACAATTCAGTTTAGAGAAGCGATTTGTGAGGCAATGAGCGAGGAAATGAGAAGGGATGACTCTATCTATCTCTTAGGAGAGGAAGTTGCTGAGTATAACGGAGCCTATAAAGCTTCCAAAGGAATGCTAGATGAGTTTGGTGAAAAGAGAGTTATTGATACGCCAATTGCTGAGTTAGGTTTTGGGGGGATCGCAATTGGTTCTGCTATGAATGGGAACAGACCTATCGTAGAATATATGACGTTTAATTTCTCTTTAGTTGGAATTGATCAGATTATTAATAATGCAGCAAAAATCAGACAAATGTCTGGAGGACAATTTAACTGTCCGATTGTTTTTAGAGGGCCTACTGCTTCAGCAGGTCAGTTAGCTGCAACACACTCTCAAGCCTTTGAAAGCTGGTATGCCAATACGCCAGGATTGAAGGTGGTTGTACCATCCAATCCATATGATGCTAAGGGATTATTAAAATCTGCTATCAGAGATAATGATCCAGTTGTGTTTATGGAGTCAGAACAAATGTATGGTGATAAAGGAGAGGTGCCAGAAGGGGAATATACAATTCCTTTAGGTGTTGCCGATATCAAAAGAGAAGGAACTGATGTAACAATTGTTTCTTTTGGGAAAATAATTAAAGAAGCTTACAAAGCTGCAGATGAATTAGCAGAAGAAGGAATCTCTTGTGAGATCATCGATTTAAGAACTGTGCGTCCTATGGATCATGACGCGATCTTAAATTCTGTTAAAAAGACCAATAGATTAGTGATTCTTGAAGAGGCATGGCCATTTGGAAATGTTGCAACAGAGATCACCTATCAAGTGCAATCACAAGTCTTTGATTACTTGGATGCTCCGATAGAAAAGATCAATACAGCAGATACGCCAGCTCCTTATTCTCCCGTCTTATTAGCTGAATGGTTGCCTAATAAAGATGATGTAATAAAATCTGTTAAAAAAGTGATGTACAGGTAAAACATATTGCCATAAAACTTATATTTGAAACTTCATCTGTCCTCAGATGAAGTTTTTTTATGAAGCCAAAATTAACCTACATACGATTCTTGTTTTTGGTTACTTCCTTTTGTTTTGCTCAAAACACAAAGGTGAGTGGTTATGTGGTTGATCAAAATGAAGATCCGATCCCATTCGCTAACGTTTTATTCAAAGATTCGACTACAGGAACGATAACCGATGAAAATGGTAAGTTCTATATTGAAACAGATGGAAATTACGATACGATTATTATTACATTTATCGGGTATGAGACTAAAGAAATCAAGTTAGAGAAAAGAGTTACATATAACTTGAATATTAGTATTATAGAGGAAGCAGCTGCTTTAGATGAGGTGGTTATTTATACAGGAAAACAATCTAAAAAGAACAATCCTGCCATTGATATACTTCGAAAAATATGGAGTAGAAAGCGCTTTAATGGAGTACGACAATTCGATCAGTATAAATACGATAAATACGAAAAAATTGAGTTTGATCTCAATACTATTGATAGTGCTTTGATGAAGAGTAAATTGTTCAAGGGGATGGAATTTGTTTTTGAAGAGATCGATACTTCAAAAATTACTGGAAAATCATATTTACCAATATTCATTAATGAGTCTTTTTCTGAAGTGTATGGAGACAATAAAATGAATAAGAGGAAAGAAATTCTTCAAGGGAATAAAAACTCAGGTTTTAGTAATAGTCAGTCCGTTTCAGATTTTGTAAAAGATTTATATTCTGAATATGATGTATATGATAATTATCTGAAGTTTTTTGATAAAAGTTTTGTGAGTCCCCTTTCCAGAACTGGAATCAATACCTACAATTATGTGTTAATTGACAGTGCATTTATTGATGATAAGTGGTGTTACAATATTGTATATTACCCTAGGCGAAAAAATGAATTGACTTTTAAAGGAGATTTTTGGGTAAACGATTCGACTTATGCGATTAAAGACATTAATCTTCAAGTATCCAAAAGCGCTAATATTAACTGGGTAAAGGATATTTATATAGAACAAGAATTTGAAGTATTAAATGATTCTGTCTTCCTTATAAAAAGAGACTATTTTCTTTCCGATTTCAGTTTGTCGAAAAAAGACAAAGCCAGAGGTATGTATGGAAAGCGTACCACTTTATATGATAATTACGATTTTAATGTTCCGAAGGATAAAAAATTCTATGAAGAAGAGGTAGATCCTTTCCGGGAAGAAATTTACAGTCGGGATAGTGCGTTTTGGGCTAAAAACCGATTAGAAAAATTGAACAGTGACGAAAAAGGAATCTATAAGATGCTTGACACCTTAAAAACGGTTCCTAAATTCAAACGACTCTACAATTTAGCCTCCATATTAGGTTCAGGATATATAGAAATTCCGAAACTTAAAATGGATTATGGACCAATATATTCCACTTTTGGAAATAATGATGTAGAAGGGATAAGAATACGAGCCGGAGGTAGAACCTACTTCAGCAGCAATGATAAATGGCGTTTGCAGGGATATGTAGCCTATGGATTCAGAGATCAAAAAGTGAAATATGGTATTTCAGGTAAATGGCTACTAAATAATAATAACCGATTAATTATTTCAGGAGGAAATAGGAGAGATGTAGAGCAATTAGGGGTGAGTCTTACCACCATAAATGACAATGTGTTAGATAGGAGTTTTGCTTCCTCATCAATTGCTACAGTGGGTAGTAATAATCGATTGACATCTGTTAATCTGAGTACTTTGGGACTCCAAATGGAACCTGTTAAAAACCTGAATTTTAAATTAAGTGCCACTTATAGAACGTTAAGATCTGCTTCTAAAGAGTTTAGTATTGACTATTTTGATAACGGACAAGTTAGAAGTGATTTATCGCAAACCGAATTTACATTCTCAACTGTATATCAACCTGGACTGAAAACTACAGGACATGGAGTAGAGCGTTTAACTGTGAGTTCAGATAACCCAGTAATTTTTGCTAGTTATATTCAAGGAGTTGAAGGCTTGTTTAATAGTGATTTTGCTTATTCAAAACTTCAACTATTTTACAGACAGCCATGGCAAGTAGGAGGTTTTGGAGTTTTGTACTCCAACTTTGAAGTCGGTAAAACTTTTGGAACAGTACCATTAAGTTTATTAAATGTTGTACCAGGAAACCAGACATTCCTATCGATTTTCGGAACTTTTCCATTATTAAATTTTTATGAATTTGTTACCGATACCTATGCTACTATAAATTTGCAGCATAATTTTAATGGTCGAATTTTTTCAAGGATTCCTGTTTTGAGAGATTTAAATTTAAGGGAGCGTGTTGCGTTTAGAGCAGTAATGGGGTCTGTTTCTGAAGATAATAGAGCCATGAATGCCTCTGGAATAGCCTATTTGACGCCTAATTTAAAGCCTTATTGGGAATACAGTTTTGGCGTTGGGAACATTTTTAAAATCTTTAGTGTCGACTTTAATTTCAGAGGAAATTACTTCGATAATCCAAATGCGAGAAAATTTGGAATCACAGGACGTTTTGGTTTTATGTTTTAATCTTGCATTCTTCCTTTTTTATCTACACTTTTTTTATACTTTTGCACAGCTAAATAAAAATCATTAAAAATGTCAGATAATATGATATTCGTGCCAATGGCATTGGCAGTTCTAGGACTTGTATTCATGCTAGTTAAAATGGCTTGGGTAAAAAAACAAGCTCCAGGTAACGAAAAGATGCAAGGTATTTCTAAAGCAATTAAAGAAGGTGCACTAGCTTTCTTGAATGCGGAATACAGATTATTATTAATTTTTGTAGTGATTGCCTCAGCGGCATTAGGAGTTATTGCTTATATGGTTCCAACTACACATTATATTATTATAGCGGCCTTTATTATAGGTGCTATTTTCTCTGCTTTAGCGGGGAATATTGGTATGAGAGTTGCTACTGAAGCAAATGCTCGTACAGCAGAAGCTGCCAAAACAAGTTTACCACAAGCATTAAAAGTTTCATTCGGTGGAGGTACTGTAATGGGATTAGGTGTTGCTGGTTTAGCAGTATTAGGATTAAGTTTATTATTCTTCATATTTATCAAGATGTTTGTTACAGGAGAAGGTGATTTCTATACTGAAATGACAATCGCTCTTGAAGCATTAGCAGGATTCTCTCTTGGAGCAGAATCGATCGCTTTATTTGCTCGTGTAGGTGGAGGTATTTATACAAAGGCTGCCGATGTAGGGGCTGACTTAGTTGGAAAAGTTGAAGCAGGTATTCCTGAGGATGATCCACGTAATCCAGCAACAATTGCTGATAACGTTGGTGATAATGTAGGAGATGTTGCAGGAATGGGAGCTGATTTATTTGGTTCTTACGTAGCGACAGTTCTTGCTGCAATGGTATTAGGTAACTATGTGATTGGTAATATGGGTGGTAGTGTTACTGATGCATTTGG
>JABSPN010000199.1 GCA_013214425.1 Flavobacteriaceae bacterium
CTGTACAGGGTCAGTCCTTAGCTTCTCATAGTGTGAATGATGGCGCCGATATTTATAACGATATCTTAAAATCTAAATTTATTATCAACATTACAGTAACAGCTACTATAGATCCCATTCCTATACCAATTACAGTTTTACCTGCTCAAGATCTTTTAACTATTGATAATTTTTATGCCAATAATATTGGTTTAGTAGATTCGGATACTGTGTTCAGATATGATCTAAATGATCTACCTGTAGACTTAGGCATTCCCGATAACGTAACTACCACAACGACACAAGAAATTACTGATTATACTGTAGCAGACTAATAATCAAATAAGTTATATGTATCTTACAGGGGCGTAATTACGCCCCTTTTTTTATTGCTATGAAAACAGTTACACTACTCCTCCTATTTGTATGTAGTCAATCATTTTTATCAAATGATATCAATGTGGTTACTCCTGAAAATTTAAACGGCAAAAAAGCCTCTAACTTTACTTTTAATGATCAAAACGGAAATCCAGTTTCTTTGTCAGACTTTAAAGGATCCTATGTTTATGTTGATTTATGGGCCACCTGGTGCGGACCTTGCCTTTATGAAATACCACATCTGCAACGAGTGTACAACTCTATGAAAGACAAAAACATTGTATTTGTTAGTATTTCATTAGATGATTTGGAAGATAAAGACAAATGGAAAAAGAAAGTAAAAGGAAAGGATATGGGCTATCAACTCTTTGCCAGAGACAATGATGCCTCCAATTTTCTTCATGAATTGAATGTCAACTACATTCCAAGATTTGTTTTAATTGATCCAGAAGGAAACTACGTTACCACTAAAGCTCCAGCACCATCTGATGCCAGACTAAAAAAGTTATTTAAACGAGAAGGACTACTTGAATAGCGAATTACGATTGACATATTAGGATTGACTATTTTTATCTCTTTAATGCTTGATAAAGTATTGAGACTGGATGCAGCGCTTTTCGTTGTGTGCCGTCATATATCTGATGCCTACAACTTGTTCCATTAGCGGCTATGATCACGTTTTCTTTAGCTTTTCGAATGCTTGGAAATAACTTGAGCTCTCCTACTTTCATACTGATATCATAGTGCTCTTTTTCATAGCCAAAGCTTCCCGCCATTCCGCAGCAACCTGAAGAAATGATTGATACACGATAATTTTCCACCACATTCAGCATATCAAAAGTAACCTTCTGATTGCTCAACGCTTTTTGATGACAATGATTGTGAATTTTCACTCTTCGTTTTTCAGAAGTAAAATACTTTTTATCAATATTTCCAATTGAAATTTCATTCGCAATAAATTCTTCTACTAAATAACTGTTTTCAGCAACTGTATTCGCTATTTCCTTGTTGGAAGCCAATCGAAGGTACTCGTCCCGAAACGAAAGAATGGCTGATGGTTCTATTCCTATAATTATTTTGTTTTCCAATCCTTCTTTTTGTAAATAGCTCAAATTATCATCAACTATTTTCTTCGCTTCTTTTAAAAAGCCTTTGGATAAATACGTTCTTCCACTGACTAATGAGTCGACAACCGTTACTTGATAACCCAGAGAGAATAATAAACTATAAGTATCTACTGCAATTTCTGATTCCTGATAATTGGTGAACTCATCAACAAACAACACCACTTCTTTTCTTGGATTCTTCACCAATAAACTGCCCGTTTTCTTTATCGATTGACTAAATGATTTTTTAGAGAGCCTCGGCAATGATCGCCTTGGATGCGTATTACTTAGTTTTCTTAAAATCCTCTTTGAAAAACCGTTAAAAAACAATGCATTAGATAATCCAGAAAATTTCGATAATGCTTTATTAACAACAGGACTCTTGGCCACTAACGTGTCACTTAACTTATACCCATTTTTCTCCTGATATTGATACAAAAACTCTGTTTTAAAACTCGCGATATCGACATTACTAGGACATTCACTTGAACACGCTTTACATGACAAGCATAAATCAAATACCTCTTTAAGGTTTTCGTTGTTAAAATCTACTTCGTTAGTTAACACTTCTCGCAGCGTATTGGCTCTGGCTCGAGTTGTATGTTTTTCATCTTTAGTCACATGATAACTCGGACACATAGCTCCTTTTGCCTCAGCTGATTTTCTACAGTCACCAGAACCGTTACATTTCTCTGCAGCTCTTAAAATACCCTGAGAGTCACTAAAATCCATTAGTGTGGTTATTTCGGGTTCTTTCCTATCTGGATCATACCGCAAAGAAGTATCCATTGGAAATGAATCGACTATCTTACCTGGATTGAATATGTTATTAGGGTCAAAAACGCTTTTAATTTCTTTCATAAGTGAGTAATTATGCTCACCTATCATGATCGGAATAAATTCTGAACGAACAATTCCATCTCCATGTTCTCCTGAAAAGGACCCTTTATATTGTTTGGTTAAATGCGCTACTTCTGTAGTAATTTCTCGAAATAGCGTGACGTCTGAAGATTTCTTTAAATCCAAAATCGGGCGTAAATGTAATTCTCCCGCGCCTGCATGTGCATAATACACTGCATCTTGCTTGTATTTGGCCATTATAGCTGTGAAATCTAGTATAAAGGCTGATAAATCCTCTAACGCTACGGCTGTATCTTCTATACACGCCACAGCTTTTCGATCTCCAACCATATTCCCTAACAAGCCTAAGCCTGCTTTACGCAATTCAAGTGCTTGTTGTATCTGATTTCCTTTTAATACTGGATTGGCATAACTTTTTCCAGATAGCTCTAATTCTTTTATCAACTCATCGATATTGCGCTGTAATCCTGATTCATCATCTGCTTTTACTTCCAGCATTAACACTGCTGCTGGATCTCCTTCAATAAAAAACCGATTCGCTGCTTGATGTGTATTATTCTTGGTACAATCTAAAATGATTTTATCCATCAACTCACAAGTATGCAACTCATGTTTCATTGTAGTTTCTACATCTTGTAGCGTCTCCTCTAGAGTTCTATAATGGGACACTACCATCGCAGCATGGGCTGGTGGTAACTCATCCAACTGCAAAGTAATTTCTGTAATAAAACCAAGTGTTCCTTCACTTCCCGATATAAGTTTACTGAGATTAAATTCATTAGAATTATCAGAAAAAATCTGATTATCCAGCAACAAATCAATAGCATATCCCGTATTCCTTCTGTGTATTTCTGGTTTTGGAAATTGAGAAATTATTTCTTCTTGATTTTGTTTATCAGAAAGTATCTCATAAAGTCTTCGATACACTTTACCTTCATGAGAGTCAAGATTTCTCTTTTCAGCAAAAGCCTCTTTAGTCAGATTCTTTACTTCTATCTCCTCTCCTGAAGACAATAATAGTTTAAGCGCAACTATTTTTTCTCTTGTTACTCCATATTGAATTGATGTTGTTCCGGAGGAATTATTCCCAACCATTCCCCCTATCATACAACTATTAGAAGTCGAAGTATTAGGCCCAAAAAACAAACCATAATCCTTTAAGTAAGTGTTTAACTCATCTCTTACAACTCCTGGCTCTACAGTTACTTGCTTCGTTTTTTCATCTACTTTAATTATATTCGTGAAATGTTTAGACACATCTACTACAATACCGTCGCCAACACATTGACCTGCCAATGAAGTTCCAGCTGTTCTCGGTATCAGCGACGTCGCATTATTATTAGCAAAATCAATTAGTTTAGTTATATCTGATGTGGTTTTCGGGTAAGCAACAGCTAATGGAATTTTTCTATACACTGAAGCATCTGTTGCATAAATCGTTTTATGAAGTGCGTCATAATATACTTCACCAGTAAGCATATTATCCAGTAAGGTTAATTGATCTTTCATTATACGGCAACACTTCTTTTAAAATTGGTACTAAAGCAAATAAACGTATCGGTTCCCGCTACTCCTTCTATATGATGTATTTTCTCATATAATACATGTTTTAAATGATCATTGTTTTTACCATAAACAAGAATAAAAATAGCATAATTCCCAGAAACATAGTTACATTCTACAACTTCTTCTATTCCTTCCAGTGATTTCACAACTTTTTCAGCAAAATGAGCCTCACGCAATCTTATTCCAATATAAGACTTGGTATTATACCCTACTTTTTCTTCATCAAGAACGATCTCAGCATTTTTAATCACTCCCTCGCTTTTCATTTTCCTTATTCGCTGATGCACTAACGAATTCGATATTTTTAATTCCTGAGCAATCTGCGAGTACGCTTTTCTTGCATCTTTTCTTAACAACCGTAGAATTTCTTTATCTACAAAATCAAATTGGTTCATACCCTTTGTTTTTATCAGACTTAAAATGTCATTTTGATTATAAAAAACGTAAAATAAATCAAATTATATAAAAAATATATTTTAAAAGACAAATATAACCTTAAAAAAACAATTAAACAGTCAATTCTGTTATAACTTTGTAAAAAAACAATCATCATGAACTTAACACAACTATTACATGATTTATGGTGCGATTATACAAAACGCACTCCATCGGCTGCAAAAATTCAGCAATTATTCAATGAAACATTTGGGGCTTTTAAAAATGACCATATAGCCATCAGAACTTTCAATATTACTGAAGTAGCCATTGACATCATTGCCAAACCTTTTCTAGAGCTTGGTTACGTAGAAAAAGACAGCTATTATTTTTCTCAGAAAAAACTAAATGCTAAGCATTACGAACACCCAACAAATCCTGATGCTCCATTGCTTTTTATTAGTGAAATCGTTCTGGAAAATTTTTCAGAAAAAACACAACATTTGATTCGTGAGCTAATGTATGAAGTAAATGAAGACAGTCCGTTAATTACACAAGGAAGAACATGGCCAGTATCGTATGCTATCTATTTAAAGTTACTTCAGGAATCTGAATACATAGCCTGGCTTTATGTAAATGGATTCTGTGTCAATCATTTTACAGTAGCGATAAATAGTATAGACAGTACTCCTAGCCTTCAAAAGGTGAATAATTATTTAAAAGAGCAAGGTTTTCAGTTAAACAATTCAGGAGGAGAAATAAAAGGAAATCCAGCAGTAAAGCTTGAACAATCAAGTATTCTAGCTGATATGCTTACTATAAATTTTAATGAAGGAAATTATCAAACAACATCTTGTTATTATGAATTTGCTTATCGTCATCTTAATTTAGATGGCACTGTATTCAAAGGTTTTATAACTGAATCGGCTGATAAAATTTTTGAAAGTACAGATTTAGCCTTAATGAATTCGTAAAAAGAATTTAGCATTTTTATCCCAAATAAAATACTTAATTACTATATTCATCGTTGTTATTAAAAATTAAAATGTTATGAATAAATTCAAATTAGTAGCGCTTTTCCTTTTCGTCGCTTTTGGCTTATCGGCACAAAACATTTCTGATAATGCAATTGGTTTAAGGTTCGGAGATAGCGACGGTTTAGGAGTCGAAATCTCTTACCAAAGAGCTCTTTTTAGCAAAAATCGTTTAGAAATTGATTTAGGCTGGAGAAATTCCAATAATGTTGACGCCTTCAAATTAACTGGATTATATCAGTGGGTTTGGAATATTGACGCTAACTTTAATTGGTATGCAGGAGCTGGTGGTGGAATTGTAAGTTGGAGTCATGATACCGTTGATGCCAACGGAACGGCTATTTTCATTGCTGGTGATGTTGGAATCGAATATGATTTTGACATTCCTTTATTAATTTCATTAGATGCTAGACCTGAGCTAGGCTTTGGAGACGGCAATCAGTATGATGACCTAGACTTTGATATTGCATTGAGTTTACGATATCAATTCTAAATATTTTAATGGACAAAGAGATTATTTTTTAACGAAAGTAATCTCTTTATCTGTTTTATTAATTTTTGCAATACAAAAAGGTTGTGTAATTACCATCGTTGCAAATTTCCCCTCTGGAGTCTTTTCCAAAACATTAACCACTAACTTATCGTCTTTCTCGTCAATAGTATCTATCCTTATCGGAAAACCTCCAGTGTTTTTTTGCCCCATGAATAAGGCAATTATTGTTTCTTTTTCAAAGTCAACCTGAGGCATGTTTAATGCAGGTTTTCTCGATTTATTCAAATAGTTATAAATCTCATTTAAACCTTCTTGCTCTTTAACCACACGTATTTGAGCTTCAT
>JABSPN010000002.1 GCA_013214425.1 Flavobacteriaceae bacterium
TTGCTAATGATAATTGTTTAATCTGTTTCATCGTTTTCATGTTTAATTTAAAAGTTCAATTTTATATTTATTTGTCATCGTCGTTTCCATCGTCTGTTTCACCATCTTCATTATTTTGCTCTCCTTCAGTTGCTCCATCTGCTGGTGGTTTCGGAGACCCGGAATTATTCCTAGCATTTCTCTTAGCTTCACGCTCTTCTAATAATTTCTTTCTTCTCTCTTCAAATTCTTTTTTCTTTTGCGCTCTAATCTCCTCTTGTTGCTTTCTTCTTTCCTCAATTGCTTTTTGACGAGCTGCTTTTTTCTCATCTAAAATTCGCTGTCTTTCAAGCTTGTCTTCATCGACTTCCTTTGGTACAACTTCTTCTTCAGAAGCCTCTTTTGCCTCTTTTCTATTTTTAGCCTGATTACGTTTTGCAGTTCTGTTAATACTCTTTAATACTAAATCACTTATATCGTGTTTTTTATTTGAGTACAACATCGTAATGTCTGCAGCCTTATCAAAAACAAAATCATATTTTCTCGCTTTAGCTATTTCTCTTACCGCAGTAAAAACCTGATCTTGGATTGGCTGAATCAATTTTTGTTTTTGAATCATTAGATCTCCATTATGACCAAATCTTTTCTGTTGATAGTCTAATATTTCGGCCTCAAGAGCTTTAATATCTTCTTCTCTTTCTTCTATAAGCTCTTTTGTTAGTAAAACTCTTTCATTGTTTAAAGTCTCTTTCATCAAATCGACGTCTTTTAATCGTAATTCGATTTCTCCCTTCCATTGTTTTACCTTTTCATCTAACTGAGTAGAGGTTTCTTTATACTCTTCTACATTTTCTAAGATATATTCAGTATCTATATAAGCTACTCGAATACCTCTTTGGGCAGTGACAAATTGCGAAGCAATTGTCATGATAATTAATAAAAGAACTTTAGTTTTCATAATTTATATTGTTAATAGAAAATATCGTGCCAAATTAAAGTTGTCTACCAATAATGAAGTGAGTTTCCCATCCATTCTTTGTAGTTAATCCTGGTAAAGGATCAAATCCATGACCAAAATCTATCCCCAATAATCCGAACGCAGGCATAAATATACGAATTCCTAGCCCAGCTGAACGATTTAATTGGAATGGATTATAATCTCTAAATCCATCATAGGAAGCTCCTCCCTCAATAAATGTTAATCCATAAATCGAAGCTTGAGACTTCAATGTTATTGGATAACGTAATTCTAACGAAAATTTATTGTAAATAGTACCTCCATCTTGTGCAGATAATGCCTGGTTAGGATATCCTCTTAAAGCAATAGCTTCTCTACCATCTAAACTAAAGGCTCCTAATCCGTCTCCTCCAAGGAAAAATCTTTCAAATGGAATAACACCCCTATCATTGTTATAAGCTCCTAAGTAACCTAACTCTACATTAGAACGCAATACTAATTGATCTATAATACGATTAAACCATTCGGCTTTGAACTTAACTTTATAGAATTCTAACCATTTAAATCTCTCCTGATCTATTTTAGACACATCTGGATCTCCATTTTCATCCTGGAACTCTGGTTCATTTCCTAGATTACCATAATCAATCCCGTTTAATAAAGAATAAGGAGGAGTTAGTTTTACTGAGAGATTGAAATTCGATCCTCCTAATGGATATATTGGATTGGTATACGTGTTATTTCTACTAATACCAACAGTATAAGCAAAGTTATTTGAGAATCCATTTCCGAAGGTAAACAAACCGGTATTATAGTTCTTTAAGTTATAATGCTGGAATGTTAATGCATGTGATAATACAAAGTAATCATCTGGAACTTTTAAGTTCTTAGCCAATCCAATTGTAATTCCTGAAATTAAAAATCTTCTATCTCTATCAACATCATTGGCTCTGGCATTAAACAAATACTGAACTGTATGTGATAATGAAGTAGAGAACTGAACTGGTTTTTTCCCTCCTAACCAAGGTTCTGAAAATGAGAAACTATAGGTTTGGAAAAATCTACTCGCCTGAAGTCTTAATGATAATCGCTGACCGTCTCCCATTGGAAGCGGCTTGTATTCTTCCTTCTTAAAAATATTTCTAATCGAGAAGTTGTTGAATGACAACCCTAAGGTTCCAACAAAACCTCCTCCACCAAAACCTCCTTGAAGTTCAATCTGGCTAGATCCTTTTTCTACTACAGAGTATTCGATATCTAAAGTTCCCTCATTAGGGTTAACATTTTTGAAGTTTGGACTGATTTGTTCTGGGTCGAAGAATCCTAACTGACCTAATTCCCTGATACTTCTTACAACAGCTTGTTTGCTGTATAGCATACCAGGTCTTGTTCTCAACATTCTGTAGATAACCCTGTCATTGGTCTTATCATTCCCTACAATACTTACCTTGTTAAAGTAAGCTGGTTTTCCTTCGGTAATTCTTATTTCAAAATCAATGGTGTCATTTTGCACATTTACCTCAACAGTATTGATACTTGAGAATAAATATCCATTGTTTTGATACAGGTTAATTAAATCGTCTGCATCTGGCTTTGAATCATCCTGAATTCTTTTTTCTAAAAGAACTCCATTATACACATCCCCTTTTACGATTCCTAATTTAGCTCTCAGAACTGCATCAGAATAGACAGTATTTCCTAAAAAATCAATATCTCCAATATAATATCTATTCCCTTCTTCTACATCGATATCTAAAGTAATATTGTTATCAGAGTTTTTACGCAGTGTATCTTTTACTATTCTAGCATCTCTATATCCGTTTTCTTTGTATTTATCTTCAACAGATTTTAAATCTTCTTCAAAATCTTCTTTGATGAATTTAGAACGCTTGTATACTCTAATAGGATTCTTCTTCTTAGTGTTCTTCATTGCCTTTCTGAGTTTATTATCAGAAAGCTTTTCATTTCCATTAAAGTTAATCTCATCAACCTTAACTTTTTCTCCTTTATCGATGTCTACGATCATCTTAACCAAAGTTTTCCCTGTTGAGTCTTTCTTTGGTATCGTACTAATCTTTATTTCAGAATTAAGATATCCTTCTTTTTGGTATTTCCCCTTAAGGTAGTTTTTGGTTGTTGTCACAAGGTTTTCTGTCACCTTTACTCCTTTTTTGAGCTTACTCTCTTTAATGACTTCTTCTTTCTTTCCTTTCTTTTTAAGGCCCAATACCTGCACAACATCCAGTTCTGGAAGTTCTTGAATTTCCAACTCAAGGAAAATCACATTTCCTTCTGTTCTGTCTATATAGACATTAACATCGCTAAATAAATTAGAATTCCATAGTTTTTTAATGGCATTACTAATAGCCTCTCCTGGAATGGCGACTTCTTGTCCTTTTCTTAAACCTGAATACGTGATTACAGTTTGCTCATTAAAGCTAACATTCCCAGTTACCTTTATACCACCTATTACGTAATCTCTTGCATTTTGAATTGATAAATCCTGTGATTGCGCATTTAAACATGAAAATATCGTTATTAGTACAACAATGGCTTTCTTAAAATTCATCAATTTATTTGTTAATTTGTTCACTTGTTTTCCCAAACCTTCTTTCTCTATTTTGAAAATTCATTACCGCCTCAAACATATGCTCTTTAGTAAAATCTGGCCAAAGAACATTGGTGAAATACAATTCAGCATAAGCAATTTGCCAAAGCAAAAAATTACTAATCCTTTGTTCACCGCTAGTCCGTATTAATAAATCTACATCTGGTAAATTTTGCGTGTAAAGATGGTTATTTATAACTGATTCGTCAATATTTTCAATAGAAATTATATTATTTTTAACTTTATCAGAAATTAGTTTTACGGTCTTAATCAACTCTTCTCTAGACCCATAACTCAAAGCTAATGTTACTGTAAGTTGACTATTATTCTTAGTCTCATCAATAACGTTTAACAATTCCTTTCTGGCTTTTTTAGGTAATGCATCTATATTACCAATCGCATTAAGCTTAATATTATTCTCCTGAAGTTTTTTTAATTCTTTTTTAAGAGTACTAACTAATAATTGCATTAGTTTGTCAACCTCTGACTTAGGCCTGTTCCAGTTTTCCGTAGAAAAAGCGTAAAGTGTGATAAACTTTACTCCGATTTCTGATCCTCCCTCGATGGCTTCTTTTACTGCTTTAGCACCATTTTCATGACCAAATACTCGCATCATTCCTTTTTTCTTAGCCCAACGACCATTACCATCCATTATGACAGCCACATGTTGAGGAACTTTATCGACTTGTATTTGATCTTTTAAACTCATTTAGAAAACACAGAAGCAAGGTTTATCTCCGAAGGTATAAGTAGCGGTAAACCCTGTAAAGAAGTACCAATCGTCACTATCGAGATTACCAAACTTTCTAGACAGATCGTCTTCCAATTCGCCAATTGGATTACTTCCGTCTAAGGCATCTGTTAATGAATATCGGGCTCCTATTTCGAAACCTATTGAAATTGTGCGTGATATATTTGTTTTAATTCCTACGACCATTGGAATAGCAAATTCCCAATCTGAATCATACTTTTCAATATCATTATTAAAAGAATTTCTTGCTAATAGGTCATAATTAAAATAGTTAATCCCAGTAAATAGATAAGGTGTAGTTTTTCTTCTACCATCATAAACATCATAATCTAAGAAGGTAAACTCAATACCTAAAGAAAATTCTTTAATGGTATTATTAAAAGAATAATCTCTTTCAATTCGTCTAGGATCATCTGAAGCACTATCTTCCCCATTGATATTAGCATAAATAAAAGAAAATCTAAATGCGTGACGTTCACTTCTATTCCATTTAAATATTCCTCCGATAGCAAAATCATTAGGTGCTATGTAGCTAGTAGAACCAACATCTCCAACAAAATTGCTCCCGCCCCCAAAAAGCCCTACTTCAAAGGTCTGGGAAATAGCTATATGCGCTAAACATATAAACAGAAATGTTAATATCCTCTTTTTCATACTACTTCAAAAGTTTGCAAATATAATAATTAAGATCGCTATACAATAACATTGTAGCTATTTGTGATGTTAAAACTATTTTTCGGAGGTTTTATTGCCTAATTTCTCTTATCTTCTCCCCAAAGAAGCTTGTTCCGAAGTGTTTTTAAAAAAGAACCTCCTTTAGGCTGTATCATTTTTATCTGATAAGGAGCTTTTTTAATGGTTATTTCAGTTTTGGATTCAACTGTTGCAATTCGTGAATCTAAAGAAGTAAGAAATCGTTCTTCTCTTGAGCTAATTTTTAATCTAATCTCGGTATCATCAGAAATAACAAGAGGTCTTGCGTTTAAGTTATGCGGTGCGATTGGCGTAATTACAAAATTTTGAGAACCAGGAACTATTACTGGTCCACCACAACTTAAGGAGTAACCTGTTGAACCAGTTGGAGTAGAAATGATTAGTCCATCTGCCCAATAAGAGGTTAAATATTCATCGTTTAAATACGTATCAACAGTAATCATCGAAGTTGTATTCCTTCTGCTTACTGTAACCTCATTCAAGGCCACATCAAAATCATTAAGTTCATAAATTTGTCTTGAAGGGTGAATTTGTAATAATGTTCTTTCTGAAATAGTATATTCCTTATCTAGTATAGACTCTACTGCTTGTTTTATTTCGTCTTTCTTAATAGTTGCTAAAAAACCTAATCGTCCAGTATTAATACCCACTATCGGAATTCCTGAATCTTTAATAAAAGAAATTGCACTAAGAATCGTACCATCACCACCTATGCTAAAAAACAGGTCAGTATCGCTATCTAATTCAGAAAAAATCTTATGATTTGATTTATCAATAACATCATTGTCCATCAAAATTTGAGCATATTCAGCTTCCATGCTTACATCAACCTTATGTAACATCAATACCTCAACCAGGATCTTAATAAAATCTCCAGAGTTTTCGTGATAATACTGTCCGTAGATTGCTACTTTCATCTTAAATATTTAGATAACGTTTCAAATAAGCTGATCGCTCTTGCAGGTTTTCTATATAGGCATCTCCTTCATGACTGGAAATAATATTATAACCATAGCGTCTGAAAGTCTGCATAATTTCTGTCATTCCCTTATGACTTATCTTCAGTGTAATTTGAGCCAAGTCATTAGAAACATTACTCAAAAAAGCTCCAAACACTCTCGCATTATTAGATTCGACTATTTGAGTAATTTCAGAAAATGAATAATCTCGTATACCTTTTTCCACTACGAGTACTGCTCCAGCTTCCAAAAAGAATGGCATTTCACTAAATAACGAAATCACGTCATTCAATTCGTAATACCCTATATACTGATTATTTTGATCTACCACAGGCATTATGTTTGTAGAGTTTTTAGCAAAAGCTTCCAATACATCCAGCCAATTTGTTTTTGTATTAACAACAAATAGTTCAACAGCATATTGATAAGCCTCTATTTTCTTATCAGAATCAAAACAATACACGTCATTTTCAGAAATAACCCCAATAAACCCATCGTCATTAGCAATAGGAATATGTGAATAGGTAAGATGATTTAGCATGAGTTGCAATTCTTCGATCTTACTTGTCAAATACTGGGGTTTGACATCATTAATAATATATTCAGTTAAATCCATTGGTATAAATCTGTATGCAAATTAATAAATAATACTTATTATACTTTACTTTTGTAATTCAATTTTTATACCAAATGACAAAACTAAGTGTTAATATTAACAAAATAGCTACGCTAAGAAATTCAAGAGGCGGAAACGTTCCAAACCTACTTAAAGTAGCTGAAGATGTTCAACGATTTGGTGCTCAAGGAATAACTATCCATCCCAGACCAGACGAAAGACATATTAGATATCAAGATGCCCGAGATTTAAAACCTTTCGTTACCACTGAATACAATATTGAAGGAAATCCTATCAAAAAATTTATGGACTTGGTCTTAGCGGTAAAACCTACTCAAGTTACTCTGGTACCCGATAGTGTTGATGCGATTACTTCTAATGCAGGATGGGATACGATCCAAAACAAAGCATTACTTAAAGAGGTCATTGCTGAATTTAAATCGAATGGAATTCGTACATCCATTTTTGTAGACCCAGTTTTATCAATGATAGAAGGCGCAAAAGAAACGGGTACTGATAGAATTGAATTATATACCGAAGAATTTGCAAAACAATACGAGCAAGGAAATTCTCAAAGTATCCAACCGTATACTGATTGTGCTGTTCTAGCCAATCAACTAGGATTAGGAATTAATGCCGGACATGATTTAAACCTTGAGAATATTGAGTTTTTTAAAAACAATATTCCCGAACTTTTAGAAGTATCTATTGGTCATGCGCTAATTTCCGAATCTATATACTTAGGAATTGAGAATGTTGTCAATATGTATCTTAACAAACTAAAATAATGCCGTTACTTCATTCTAAAATATTAGGCCAGGGACAACCTTTATTAATACTTCACGGTTTTTTAGGCATGGGAGATAACTGGAAAACATTAGCAAACCAGTTTTCTGAACATTTTGAAGTACATCTTATTGATCAAAGAAATCATGGTCGAAGTTTTCATTCAGATGAGTTTTCATATGAGCTAATGTCTTCAGATTTATCCGAATATATTACTCATTATAATCTTAAAAACTGTAACATCATAGGTCATTCCATGGGTGGCAAAACAGCGATGCAATTCAGCCTCAATTATCCCGATTTAATCGACAAACTTATTGTTGCTGATATAGCTCCAAAAGTATATCCAGCCCATCATCAATACATCTTGAAAGCCCTTCAGGAAGTAAACTTCAAAGAACAAAAATCCAGAAAAGAGATTGAGGAGGTTTTAAAACTATATATAGATGAGTTTGGTGTTATTCAGTTTCTAATGAAAAATGTGTATCGCGAAACTAAAACAGATTTAGCATATCGATTCAATTTAGAAGTATTATCTGATCGATATGAAGAAGTTGTTAAAAGCGGACTTCCTGATAGCATTTTTGAAAAACCAACACTTTTCTTAAAAGGGTCTAAATCTAGTTACATAACAAAAGCTGATGAAGTATTAATCAAAAAGACCTTCAACAATTCAAAAATCCTTGAAATTTCAAACAGTGGTCATTGGCTACATGCCGAAAATCCTAGTGAATTTTACACCGTTGTTATGATTTTTTTAATAAATTAGCCAAAAATTACTATGTGCGCATAGTAAATTTAATAATCAAAACAATAAAAATTATTCAATCATTATGAAAAAACTCTTTTCATTTTTGATCTTGGTATTAGCAACCTCTTCAGTGTTCGCTGGAGGATATAGAGTTTCTATACAGGGTCAAAAACAATTGGCGATGGGGCATACAGGTGTAGCAGTTATTAGCAGTGCCGAAACAGTGTTTTTTAATCCTGCTAGTATGGCTTTTTTAGAAGATAAATTTAATTTATCTGTAGGTGCCAGTGGAATCTTCTCACAGGTGAAGTTCCAAAACACAGAATTTGGATGGACAAGTGAAACAGATAATCCTTTAGGGACTCCACTTAATCTATATGCGACGTATAAGGCAAATGATTGGTTAACATTTGGTCTTGGTGTATACACTCCATACGGAAGTAGAGTAGAATGGGAAGAAGATTGGGCTGGATCACATTTAGTAAATGATATTGATTTATCAGCAATTTTTATCCAACCTTCTGTATCGATCAAATTAGCAGATTTCTTTAGTATTGGTGGTGGACCGATTTATGTTACTGGAGGTGTAAACTTCAACAGAAACTTATCGAGAAGCTTAACTGATGATACTGGAGAGAACAGAGCTAACGTTACAATAGATGCTTCAGGAATTAATGCCTGGGGTTATAATGTAGGATGGACATTAAAGCCAACAGACAAATTAACGATTGGTTTTAACTACAGATCTGAAATCACTATGAAAGCTGAAGATGGCGATGCTGATTTTGAAAATATTCCTCCATCTTTAGGTTTTGACGACACAACTTTCGATTCAGAAATCCCATTACCTTCAGAAGTAACAGTAGGACTTTCCTACCAGATTACTGACAAGTGGTTAGCCGCTTTTGACTATAACAGAACGCAATGGAGTGCATACGAATCATTGAATGTAACATTCAACAACGCAGCCGGAACTTCAGTCAACTTAAGAAACTACTCTGATGCAAGTACTTACAGATTCGGACTTCAATATGCTCATAATTCTAAATTCACTTTTAGAGGAGGAATTTATTTTGATGAATCTCCTATAGAAGATGGGTATTTTGCTCCTGAAACACCAAGAGGTGATTCTGTAGGGTACACTGGAGGTTTAACCTATAATGTAACCGACAAATTAGGGATCGATCTTTCATTCTTATATCTTTCATTCAAAGAAGAAACAAACTCTTACGATTACTTCGTAGAAAGCAACGGAGAGAATTCATCATTTGGAGGAACATATTCGAATTCAACATTTGCCCCTGGTATAGGTGTATCTTATAAATTTTAATACGGAATTAAGAACATGAAAAAAATTAAATATATCGCAATTGCAGCTCTAGGTTTAGTTGCTTGTGAACCAGAATTTGACAATGATATAACCGACTCAGGGTTTTACTCGACAGGTACCGCAAACTTAGATAATTTTGTTGCTATCGGTAACTCATTAACTGCAGGTTTTGCAGATGGAGCTTTATATGTTCAGGGACAAGAGAATTCTTTCCCAAATATCATGGCTTCTAAATTTGCACAAGCTGGAAGCACTCAAGAATTTTCACAACCTTTAACTAGCGATAATCTTGGAGGATTATTATTAGGTGGTGTTCAAATATCTCCAAACAGATTAGTATTATCGGCTAGTGCTCCAGGAGCTGGAGATCTTGCACCAGTAATATTAGATGGTACACCTACAACAGAAGTTAGTATTCCATTAACAGGAACGTTCCACAACATGGGAGTCCCAGGAGCTAAGTCATTTCACTTACTATCTCCAGGTTATGGTGATGTAGGAGGAGTTCCATTAGGATTAGCAAATCCATACTATGCAAGATTTGCCAGTTCTTCTACAGCTACTGTTATGGGAGATGCTTTAGCACAAAACCCATCTTTCTTTAGTTTATGGATTGGAAACAACGATGTACTTTCTTTCGCTACTTCAGGTGGTGTTGGAGAAGATCAAACAGGAAACTTGGACCCGGCTACTTACGGACCAAATGATATTACAGATCCAACTGTATTTGCTGGAACATTAGATGCTATTATGTCTTCTTTAAACGGAGCAGGAGCTCAAGGAATCGTTTGTAACTTACCAGATGTAACATCTATCCCATATTTTACAACCATTCCATTTAATTCTATTCCTATGGATGCAACTACTGCTGCTGGTACGAATGCTGCTTACGCTGCATACAACGGTGGTTTATTAGCTGCTCAAGGTGGTGGTTTTATCACTGCCGACGAGGTAGCAGCTAGAACAATTAACTTTGTTGAAGGAAACAATGCTGTTGTAATTGAAGATGAATCATTAACTAATTTAGCTGGACTGGGTTTACCAAATATCAGACAAGCAACTGCTGATGATTTTATTGTATTACCAACCCTATCTATATTAGGAACTCTAGCAGATCCAGCTGACCCAACATCGGTTATCGGTGTAGGAGTAGCTTTAAATGACGGACAGGTATTAACCGCTAATGAAGCGTCTATGGTTTTTGCTGCTCAAGCTCAGTACAACGCTACCTTAGCAGCTTTAGCTAGTGCTTATGGATTCGATTTAATCGACATGAGAGCTTTATTAGAAGACTTAAATGTAAACGGTGTAGCATATAACGGAGGAACAATGACTAGTGCATTTGCTACTGGTAACGGATTCTCTTTAGATGGTGTTCACCCAACAGCAAGAGGATATGCTTATATAGCTGATCAAATGATTGAAATGATCAATAATAATTATGGCGCTAATATCCCAAGAATTGATATTGGTGAATATCCGGGAACTATGATAAACTAAACGTTGAGTTTATAATATCTTGAAAAGCGCTGATTTAAATCAGCGCTTTTTTTATATCTTTAAATAATCATAACCATCAAAATATTTATGAATACCTTATTAAAAGTTCTTTTAAATGCTATTGCAGTTTTTGTTTTAGCACATGTTCTTCCCTCGGTTCATGTTGATTCCTACATCACAGCTATTATAGTCGCCGTAGTATTAAGTCTATTAAATCTTATTGTAAGACCCATTCTAGTTATACTTACTATTCCTGCCACCATTTTATCATTAGGGCTCTTCCTTTTGGTCATTAATGCTGCTATAATTTTATTAGCAGATTGGCTCATCAGCGGGTTCGTTGTAGATGGCTTTTTATGGGCATTAATTTTTAGTTTATTGTTATCATTTTTTCAATCTATACTTAACAAACTGTTAAAGAACAATAAGAAGAAAAAATAAGCTGTAAATCAAATATTTAAAAATTTGTAGGGTTGTGGAAATAATGTATTTTTGCAACCCTAATTTTATGTAGAAAACGAATTCATAATGAATATCACAAGAGAAAATATTGATGCTTTAAATGCAATTGTAACTGTTGCTATTAAAAAGAATGACTATAGCGAAAAAGTTCAAAAGATTCTAGATGATTACAGAAAACAAGCCAACATTCCAGGATTCAGAAAAGGTCATGTCCCAATGGGATTAGTGAAGAAGCAATACGGAAAAGCTGTATTGGTTGATGAAGTGAACAAATTAATCCAGGACGGTTTAAATAAATATCTTGTTGAAGAGAAATTAGATGTTTTAGGAAATCCACTTCCGAAGGCTCAAGAAGATTTAGATTGGGATGCTGAGGACTTTTCATTTGAATTCGAATTAGGCTTAGCTCCTGAATTTTCTGTTGACCTTAAAAACAAAAAAGCAATCACACAGTACAACATTGTTATGGATGAAAAAACTGTGAATGATCAAATCGAAAACATCAGAAAATCTTATGGAAAGTTAATTGCTCAAGAAGAAATTACTGTTGATTCTGAAATCACAGGAGTTTTTGCAAACGATGAAAATGGTATTGACAACAATACTACTTTTGGTTTAGATAAAATCAAAGGAAAAACCAACGAGAAGAAATTCTTAGGAAAGAAAGCTGGAGATACGATCAAATTAAAAACTAAAAATCTGGTTAATAACGAGAATGATTTAGTGAATTTATTAGGTCTTACTCCTGAAGATGCTAACGGTTTAGAAATTGAATTAACGTTTACTATTAATGAGATCAATCACAGAGAGCTTGCCGATATGGATCAGGAGTTCTTTGATAAATTATTCGGACCTGGAGTGATTACTACTGAAAAAGAATTACAAGATCGTTTAAAAGAGGACGGACAAAAACAATTCAGTCAACAAGCAGATCAGAAGCTATTAAACGATGTCACTGATTATTTAATCGAAAACACAAAATTCGATCTTCCAAAGACATTTTTAGAAAAATGGTTACAAGTTTCAGGAGAAAATCCATTAACTGAGGATGAGGCTAAAGCTGAATTCGAGAAATCTGAAAAAGGGTTACGATACCAACTAATCGAAAGCAAATTAATGTCTGAAAACGAGCTTAAAGTTGAATTCGAAAACGTAAAAGAGCACGCTAAACAAATGGTTAAAGCGCAAATGGCTCAATTTGGTCAATTAAATCCTTCAGAGGAAGAATTAGAAAATATTGCTGTACGAGTATTGAGTAATGAAGAAGAAGTAAGAAGAATTACTAGTCAGTTAGTTAGCGAACAGCTGTTAAATCTTTACAAAGACAAATTGAATCTTAAGACAAAAGAGGTAACTTATGATGATTTTGTTAAAGAAGTTTACGGTTAAAAATCAAAAATAAATTGATTATATTTAAGGCGTTAAACTAGAGTTTAACGCCTTTTTAATGAACTTAAAGATAAATAAATGGATTACGGAAAAGAATTTGAAAAATTCGCCACCAAACACTACGGCATAAATAGTATGTACTACGACAAAATTATGAGTAGTATGTACACTCACCCTCAAGGGTTAACACCAAACATCGTTGAGGAAAGACAATTAAACGTAGCCATCTTTGATGTATTCTCTAGATTAATGATGGATAGAATCATTTTCTTAGGAACTGGTATTAACGATCAAGTAGCCAATATTATTCAGGCGCAATTACTATTCTTAGAAAGTATTGACGCATCAAAAGATATCCAAATCTATATCAACTCACCTGGAGGAAGTGTTTACGCCGGATTAGGTATTTACGACACCATGCAATTTATCAAACCAGACGTTGCTACAATATGTACAGGTATGGCAGCCTCTATGGGAGCCGTATTATTATGTGCTGGTGAAAATGGAAAAAGATCTGGATTAGAGCACTCAAGAGTGATGATTCACCAACCTTTAGGAGGGGCTCAAGGACAAGCAAGTGATATTGAAATCACTGCAAGAGAAATCTTGATCTTAAAAGAAGAATTGTATAATATTATTTCTAAACATTCTGGACAGACTTACGATAAAGTATATGCTGACTCTGACAGAGATTATTGGATGAAAGCCGATAAAGCTAAGGAGTACGGAATGATTGATGAGATATTAAGCAGAGATACCAAATAAGTCTTTGTTAAACTAAATTAAAAGGTTATGGCTAAGGAAGAATTAGAATGTTCGTTTTGCGGTAGAAAAAAATCTGAAACCAATTTATTAATTGCAGGATTAGACGCGCATATTTGCGATCGTTGTATCGTGCAGGCCAACGGCATTGTTTTAGAAGAATCAAAACAGATTAATAACACAGAACTTTCTGCTGAACTAATCTTAAGAAAGCCCAAACAAATCAAAACATTCTTAGACGAATATATTATTGGTCAGGAGCATACAAAGAAAGTGATGTCTGTTGCTGTTTACAACCATTACAAAAGGTTATTACAACCGCCAAGTAATGACGATATCGAGATTCAGAAAAGTAATATCATCATGGCTGGGCAAACTGGAACTGGTAAAACCTTAATAGCAAAAACCATTGCTAGAATGTTAAATGTTCCTTTAGCAATTGTTGATGCTACTGTTCTTACTGAAGCTGGTTATGTAGGGGAAGATGTTGAAAGTATTTTGACCCGATTGCTTCAAGCTGCCGATTACAACCTTGAAAAAGCTGAAAAAGGAATCGTTTTTATAGATGAAATCGATAAGATTGCTCGTAAAAGCGATAACCCTTCTATTACCAGAGATGTGTCTGGAGAAGGTGTACAACAAGCTTTATTAAAACTATTAGAAGGTACTATTGTGAATGTTCCACCTAAAGGAGGAAGAAAGCACCCTGATCAAAAGTTTATCGAGGTCAATACAGAACATATTCTTTTTATCGCTGGAGGAGCTTTTGACGGCATTGAGCGTGTAATCACCAAACGTTTAAACATGCAGGCTGTTGGATACAGTGCTTCTAAGAGTGAAGACAGTATTGACGAAGACAATATCTTACAATACATTATTCCGAAGGACTTAAAAGACTTTGGTTTAATTCCTGAAATTATAGGTCGACTTCCCGTGTTAACACACATGAATCCTTTAGATGAAGGCACTTTAAGAGCAATTCTTACTGAACCTAAAAATGCCATCATCAAACAGTATAAAAAACTGTTTGCCATGGATGAAATCGAGTTCGAAATCACTGATGACGCCTTAGATTACATCGTCAAAAAAGCTATTGAATACAAACTTGGAGCCAGAGGATTACGCTCCCTTTGTGAAGCTATTTTAACTGATGCTATGTTTGAATTACCTGGCGAAGAGGAAAAAGAGCTGAAAGTAAATAAAGAATATGCTGAACAAAAGTTGACGAAAGCTGCTATTAATAAACTTAAAGCAGTATCATAATTAGCATAACGTAATAAATATAATTTACGTCAGTTTTACTTTAAGACTGACGTATTTTTTTATTTTTGAATGTATGAGCACACAAGCCATTGGCATATTTGACTCGGGTGTTGGAGGCACTTCAATTTGGAAAGAAATTCACGAATTACTTCCCAACGAATCGACTATTTATCTCGCCGATAGTTTACATGCACCTTATGGACAAAAAAAAAAAGAACGTATTCTAGAGCTCAGTATTAAAAACACCGAGTTACTCATCAAGAAAGACTGCAAGCTCATTGTAGTGGCTTGTAATACAGCTACAACAAATGCTATTTCGTATCTAAGACATAACTATAACGTTCCTTTTATCGGAATTGAACCTGCCATTAAGCCTGCTGCATTAAAAACCAAAACAAAGGCCATTGGAATTCTTGCAACTAAAGGCACATTAAGCAGTGAATTATTTCATAATACTTCGGAACTATTTGCTGAAAATATCGAAATTCACGAGCAAGTAGGCAAAGGTTTGGTAGAATTGATCGAATCTGGCAAAAAGGACAGCTCTGAAATGACGGATTTATTGAAAACGTACTGTTTACCCATACTAGAAAAGAACATCGATTATTTGGTATTGGGCTGTACGCATTATCCGTATTTGATTCCACAGTTAAAAAAGATCTTACCCAAAACGGTTACCATCATCGACTCGGGAGAAGCGGTTGCCAGACAAACAAAAGCGGTTTTAGAACGACATGATTTATTGAATTTATTAGCAAGAAGCAAGAAAAAAGAAGTAAGAAACATTTCTCATCTTTTTTATAGTAATAAGGAAGTAAATATCCTACAGGACATAATCGGGAAGCAATTTAAGGCTGAGTTTTTGAAGTTTTAATTTGTATTGTTTCTCATGAAGCTTATTACTAATGTTACCAAAAGTATTATTAATAAAACTAACTTGTAATACTTTTGCTTTATTGTGTAAGCATAACCGAACACTATAAAACCAACTAAAATTAATATTCTAATCGCTAATAAAGTAGAACAAAGCACTCTTTAAGCCAACTTGATCTGAATGATAGGGATAATCCATATCAACAATAAAACTATAATATCACGCAACCATTAACAATAGTATTGTATAAACATGAGCTAAAACGATTACTATTTTCCTTAGAACTCTCAATACTTCTGTTCACTCTCGATTAATTACTAAAGACCAGTGACTATCTCTTAAACCAACTCGAATATTCAATATAATTATTGGCAATGCGATTAATTTCTCCTGAAATCAATTCCGGAGACACATCTTTTACTTTTTTAGCGGGAATACCAGCGTAAATACTACCAGCCTCTACTCTAGTATTTTTTGTTACTACAGCTCCAGCTGCGATTATAGAATTGCTTTCTATCACACAATCGTCCATCACTATACTTCCCATTCCAATGAGTACATTATCGTGAATGGTGCATCCGTGGACAATAGCATTATGACCAATAGATACATTGTTCCCTATGGTTGTCGGACTTTTCTCAAAAGTAGCGTGAATTACGGCTCCATCCTGTATGTTGACCTTATCTCCTATTCTAATAAAATGGACATCACCGCGTATTACAGCATTAAACCATACACTACATTGATTTCCAATCGTTACTTCTCCAACTATAGTTGCATTTTCAGCAATAAAACAATCGTCTCCAATTTCAGGATATTTATCACGTACAGGTTGTATAATCATTATTTAAAATAGCTTAATAATTCGGCCTTCTTACTTGGTGCTACTTGAATTTCTTTGTTAGTTTGCAGTACCACACTTCCTCCTTTTCCTTTTCGGTATTTGACAACCGCATTGACATTCACCAGGAAAGATTTGTGTACACGCACAAAATTAGACGCCTTGAGCGCTTCTTCAAAATACTTTAATGTTTTGCTCACTAATATTTTTCTGTTCTCCAGATAGATCTCTGTATAATTATCGTCAGCCTTACAATACACAATATCCTGAATGTTCAGTACTTCAAATCCATCTTGTTGCGGAATGGTAATCTTACCTTCAACGATTTTACTAGATGGCTGTATCACATTATTCTCTAAGGCATTTTCTTTTTGCTTAATGACAAAAACATAATCAACTGCCTTAATCAATTCATCAATAGAAATAGGTTTCAGAAGATAATAAGACGCATGATTGTTTAGGGCATCTAAAGCGTAGTGATCGTAGGCGGTAACAAATACGGTTTCAAAGGTTCTGTCTCCTACTCGCTCCAGTAAATCGAAAGCATTTCCGAAGGGCATTTCCACATCAAGAAAAACCAGGTCTAACTCATTATTCCTAATCAGGATCAGAGCATCTTCAATATTAGAAGCCTCTCCCAGTAGATTTACTTTAGGGCAATACTTGGTAATATAATTGGTCAATATTTCACGGCTTTTGGCCTCATCTTCTACAATTATCGCTTTTAGTTCCATTCTAGTTAGTCTTTTTTCAGTGTTAGTATTACTTTAGTTCCGGTGTGGTTGGGTTTATCTACGATCGCTACATCCACCTTGTCGTCATACATTTCATTCAAAATAGCGACTCTCTTTTTGATATTTCCCATTCCTTTTGATTGTTGTTTCTTCTGATGCTGTGTTTTTAACTCTTTAGATTTCTCTCTTCCTATTCCGTTATCTTCAATACTGATTTGTATTACTGAAGAAGTGACTTGTTTTACATGAATCATAAGAGATCCTTTTTCTTCTTTATAACGCAATCCGTGCCACACGGCATTTTCCACATAGGGCTGAAGCAACATGGGTGGGATTTGAAAATCTGCTACCTCTATATCTTCATCAACATGTATTTCATAATCAAACTTATCCTGAAACCTGAAATGTTCCAGTTTGGTATAAATCTCCAATAATTCAATCTCTTTTGATAACGGGATAAAATCCTGTTCAGAGTTCTCTAAAACACTTCGCATCAATTGAGAGAATTCACTTAAATAACGATTTGCTGTACGCTCATCATTGGTAGCGATAAAACTATTCACCGAGTTTAACGCATTAAAAATAAAATGCGGATTCATCTGACTTCTCAACTGTTTTAAAGCCAATAAATTATTATTCAGCTTTTGTTGCTTCACGTTCCTGTACATATAGTAAGCCAACAGCGAGATTAAGAACAATCCGAACAATAATGAATAAATGATTGTCTTTTGGGTTTTATTGCTTTCTAAAGCCAGCTGAGAATCTTTCATCGCCAGGTTCAGTTTTCCTTCAGACAGCTCTCTATCTTTTTCTAAGCTTGTAATCCTATTCTGACTCTTGGTTATTCTCTGATTAAATCTTGAGGCCTGAACAATCTCTTGCTCTTTCTTGATATATAGTTTCTCAACCAATGCAACATAATTCTTATAGATTTCATAAGCTGTTACAAAATCTAATTGCTCATCGTAGGCTTTGGAAAGTTTTTTAGTGGCATCTTTTTCAACTATCAAGTCCTCCCGTTTATTCGCTTCTTTAATACTCTTTTCTAGATACGGAATCGCTTCTTTAAACTTCGATTGCTTGAAATAAGCATCACCAATTTTATAGTTTAACTTTTGAGGTGAAATTGTATTGCTTACACTGTTATCATTTATAAGAAAACCGCTATTCCCAAGGCCTGATATAGTGAAAACAGAATCAGGTTTCGGTAATTCTTTTACTTGCTCTAGATTTCTTTTCCTCAATTCTATCTCTTCATCAAAACGATTGTTTTGGCTTAAGAAGTCGGCTACTTTATCACTTTCCTGAATAGATCGTTGTATATTTTCACTTTCAGCGAGCTGAAGTGAATTATTATAATAATCATCAGCTTCTGCATATTTTCCTTCCTGAGCAAAAACATCACCTATTTTAGAGTTTAAGTCGGTAATCTTAGGTGTAATCAAATGTTTTTCAGCAATAGTCAATCCTTTTCTATAATTATTTTCTGCTGAAGGCTCTTGTTTCAAGGCTATATAAGCATCTCCTAAAGCTTCATAATACTGAACCTTTTGGTAATTAGACAATTTACTTTTCTTGATATTTTTTAAGGTTTGAATGCTTAAATTATACTCTCCATTTAAGTAATACGCTTTCGCTAACTGTAACTGATTAGTAGGAGTTGAAAATAAGTTTTTACTCAGCCTAAAATTACTAATCGCCAAGTCATACTGGTTCCAATACAAATAAATCTCACCTAATTTCTCATAAGCTCTGGACACATTAGATTTACTTAACTCATTCTCCAGAGAAATCTCCAAGGCTTTTGATACATAATCAATACTAGTTGCAGCGTCTTTTTTAAGTGAAGAATTAGCTTTATAGAGATTACTATTAAACTCATCCATAACCTCGCCCGTGACAGCTTGCTTATACTTTTTATCTTCTTTGACTACTGCAACGCCTTTCTCTATATATATCGTAAGTTTTTCTTCAGACGTGACTTTATATACCACCTTTTCAAAACTTGGATGTGTGATTTCTACTTCATCACCCAAAGCTGCTTGAATTTTAAACTCCCCTAATGAATTGGTTTTGGTAAACTCTGTATTAGCTATAGAAAGATCGGCGTCTTTAACACCTTCCCAGGAGTCTTTCATCTTAACCACTCCTCTTAGTGTAAACATGTTTTCTCTTTCGAATGGCTTGTTCTTCTTATTAGTATTACCGGCATCATTAAACTGACCATAGGCTAGTCCGAAAAGCATCAGAAAGACAACTGTTATCTTATATGTAAAAGTGGTATTCTTATTCATATCATCGATTGTAAACTTACACACTTTATACCAAAGAATAAAATAGCCCACTCGTAAAAAAGCCTTAAATCGACTAATTTTCCATTCAAAATAACCTGTTCACTCATTAAAATGGATTGTTTACTCATTCAGAGTCCCTACAACCTCATTTTTGGTTTTTCTTAGCATAACCTGACGCTACATTTACAAAAAAAACAATTATGAAGAAATTAAATAGAATTCTCGCATTAATCCTTATAATTAGCTTCTTTTCTTGCCAGGCAACTACAAAAGAAGAAAAAGCAATCGCAAAAAATACAACATATTCAGCTATTGAAGTGATTGAAGACAATACAATTCAAGTTGCCCTATTATTGGACACAAGTAATAGTATGGATGGCTTAATCGATCAAGCCAAAGCGCAACTATGGCAAATTGTTAACGAACTTTCTTATGCAAAATGTGAAGGAGAAAGACCTAACTTAGAAATTGCTCTATACGAATACGGTAACGACAACTTATTAAAAAAAGATGGGTACATAAGACAAGTATTAGCTTTTACAAAAGATTTAGATGATATCTCTGAGAGACTTTTCTCACTAACTACTAATGGAGGAAGTGAGTATTGCGGCCAAGTAATACAAACTTCTTTAGATAAGTTGCCATGGAGAAAAGGTAAGAACGATCTAAAATTAATTTTTATTGCCGGTAATGAGCCTTTTACTCAGGGACCAGTGAACTATAAAGACGCTTCTTTAAATGCTAAAGAAAAAGATGTGACGATTAATACGATTTTTTGCGGTGAATACAACCATGGGATTTCTGGAATGTGGCAAGATGGAGCTTTACAAACTAGTGGAGATTATATGTCGATAGACCATAATGTAAAAACTGTTCATATTCCGTCTCCTTATGATGATCAAATATTACAGTTAAATATTCAATTAAATGGAACGTATATTTACTACGGAAGACATGGGAAGAAAAAAGCAACGGCTCAGGCGGTTCAAGATTCTAATGCGCAAGGATATAGTGAAGCCAACGCGGTAAGCAGAACAGTAACAAAGAGTTCTGGGTTTTACCAAAACTCATCTTGGGATTTAGTTGATGCAGAAGAAGAGGAAGATTTCGATTTAAAAGATGTTGACAAGAAATCATTACCTGAAGATTTACAAGGTAAAAGCTTAAAAGAAATAGAAAAAATCATCGAAGAAAAAAGGGCTGAAAGAAAGAACATTCAAAATCAAATTCAGGAGTTAAACCAAAAAAGATTGGAGTTTATTGCAGAAAAAAAGAAAGACAATGCTTCTGATCAAAACCTGGAGAATGCATTAATCAATACGATTAAAAAACAGGCCTCTCGTAAAAACTATACTTGGAAAAAGAACTAAGCCTCACTATATCTCAATAAAAAAGGGTGTCTGAATAGACACCCTTTTTTATATATAGCATTTCTTCTTAATTTACATAAGGACACTTACAATCATAAGCTTCGTCTCTACAGAATAGGTTCAATCCAAGAGTTAACTGGTGAAAGCCTCCATTCTCAAAAACAATGGCTCCAGATTGTTTCGTATATTGATAAGCAAACATGAAGTTATTATAGTTAATTCCGATAAAAGGACTAATATATGTTAGCTTTTGATTATCTACAGAAGTACCATCTAAAAACTCAGCTCCATCTAAACTTCTTCTGTATGATAAACCTCCCCATACTTTACCCCAATCAGTTTCTTTATATACTTTAGCATTAAAATCAAAAGAAGCCTCTTCTGTTTGCTCTACTAACTGGAACATTACAGAAGGCTCGATAGTCCACTCACTATATCCAGGATTAAAAGTATATCCTCCAGTAAATAAATACCTTCTCAAGTTTGTACTTTCAACAGCTGTATAGATGTCTCTACCACTTCCTAATAAGTTTTTAATTGTAAAGTGGGCGAATAATTCATCTAACTGATAAGACATCCCAAAATCAACGTTAAAATATGTTGCACTTTGCTCAACTCCTGAAATAATTGGATCAAAATCTGTTAATGAAAATTCTGATTCGTCTAATCTACTTTGAACAACACCCACACTTAATCCAAATGACACCATACTTAAGTCAATCGTGTTTCTAGATAAAAGTAAGTGATGCGCATACGTTACATATCCACCAGTTTGTGAGTGGTAACCATTTTGATCATTAAAAAATATGGCTCCGAACCCTGAAGGCCCATCATCTGAAACCTTTGAGTTATAAGATAACGTCTGTAAATTTGGAGCTTCATCCTGGTCAAACCATTGTAAACGCGCTGTAGCTCTAAGCTTGGCACAATTTGATGCACCAGCCATAGATGGGTGAATCAAATAATAGTTGTCAGTTAGATAATCAGTATAAATAGGCAATCCCTCTTGTGCACTCATCATTCCGGTAATTATAAATACCAAAACAACCCAATATTTCTTAATGCTCATTATTTATCGTTTAAGTGTAAAATGCTTATTAAATTCTTTCTCTATGTTATCTTCTATGTAAACCACTCTAAACCAGTAATCTGAAGCAGGTAACAAACTCCCGTTGTACGTTCCATCCCATCCTGCTCCATTAGGGTCTAATTGTTTTAACAATTTCCCATAACGGTCAAATATAAAAATTTTTGCGATACTTCCGCAATGTCCGCCTATGATATTCCATGTATCGTGGTAATTATCTGCATTTGGAGTGAAATATTTAGGATAATCGATCACACAAACCTCTAATACAATATCATCACACCCATTTACATCTCGTATCGTAACATAATGTAATCCCGGTTCTACATCTGTGAATATTCCACTATCCTGAAAAGGACCGCCATCCAAACTAAATTGATACACTCCTAAACCACTTGCCGTTGCCTCTATCGTATGATTATCCGAAAATGCTAAACTCGTAACATCTGCACTATATGTAAGCGCTGGGGAAGACGAATCTATTGTGATACTCGCCTCATTAAAACAACCATCTCCATTGGCATTCGATACGATAACTGTATACACTCCCGGTGCATTAGCAAAAATTCCTGATGTGGTATCTGGTAATAAATCTGCTCCTAAATACCATTCAAAATTATATAGCGCCGCATCCAATCCTGTGTCTATAAATGGAACATCTGGTATCGGATTACCAGCCTCATCTAAACAAACTACTGTCTTATCGGCTGTAAGAGTTACCTGTGGTATTGGGTTATAGATATCAAAACTCACCAGCTCAAAACACATCGTGTTTGGATTCTCTATCCTCACCCAAATTGTCTGTGGATTCGTCGTATTTGCAAACATCGTTGGATCTCCTGTATCATTAATATCATTTTGGTCATTTACTGCATCATCATAACTAGTAAAATAACCTGTTATAGCCGATAAATTATCTGTAGATAAAATCAGCGTATCATAAGTCTGTAAATTAAATACTGCTGAACCATCTGAATCCGTATCACACGCTGTTAATGGATCCAATCCAAATGAATAGGGTGTCGGGTTAGGTTTTACCTCTAAAGTCAATATCGTGAATGATTGACAGCCGGTATCATTATCAGTAACCACTACTCCTAAAGTCTGTGGATTTGTAATATTGGTATAATTTGTAGGGTCTGTAATCACATTGATATCTGCCGCTGCATCTGCTGGGCTTGGGTAATACGTAATCGTTACATTAGTGTTCCCTTGTGCAATCTCATCATTCTTTAACGTTAGATCAAATACCGTAAAGCCATCATTATTCTGTCCTAAATCATCACAAACACTAAATGGGTCTGGCGGTGTTCCGATATCGATTGGCGCATTGTTCACCACTAAGTTGAACATACGAATTGCCGGACAACCTGTATTCACACTCTCTACTCTTAACCAGATAGGTTCTGGATTGGTAGTATTAGGATATAAAGCCGGTAATGGGTTCACATCATTGATCGCATCTGCTTCACTAATGTGGAACGTTAAAATATAATCTGATGGCAATCCAACTAAAGCTGGATCGCTATAAATCTCTGCTAAACGATCGGCTCTGTATAAGTCAAAGGTCACTGTAGCATCTTGATCTACATCACATACTACATAATCACTAATCTCCTCTGGAAGCTCTGGACCATCTATAACATTCAAACATAACTGCAAAGACGTATTAGCACAAGTCGTTACTGTATCATAAACTCTAATAAATACACATTGTGGGTTCTGATCACTTGAATTGTTAAATGGACTTACTATTGGGTTACTACCTAAATCGGCCTCATCTTGAGTTAAGTGGAAGGTCACTAAAGCGTTTGGATCGGTAGTAATCTGTGGAATCACTGAATCTAAATCAAATGATCCTACATTATCATTATCATCATCACAAAAATCTAAAGCCAATGGCTGATTCGCTGCCGGCAATGGCGTTACAATTAAATTCATCTCACCGATAGTGAAACATCCAGTAGTTAAGTTATCAACTCTTGGGTAGACCACCTGTAAATTAGGTACTATATTCGTATATAAATCTGGTAATGGGTTTACCGCTGCAGTAGCGTCAGCTAAACTGAAATAATACATCACCTGTAAAGTCGTATCACCAATCGTTACCGTATTATTCATACTCACTAAATCAAATTCCTCAAACCCATCACCAGCATTATTTACATCACATAACGTGAAATCAACAGGCGTCGCAATTGTAGGGTTTCCATGTATAATAACTTCAAAACTAGATTCATCAAAACACAGCCCTAATGGATCTCCAGCGTAGATAAAAATCGTTTGAGTAGTTGCAATAGCATCACCAGGATTTAACATCGTTCCTGTACCTCCAGGACCTGTATAATAATCACCAACTGTTAAAACAGGTAATATATAGGCAGTATCACATAGTTCTACATCAGGTAAAACATCTACGGTAGGTGTAATGTGGATTGTAATAGTAAAACTGTGTTCACTAGTACAATTCGGAGTTGTAGCTGTTTCAGAATAAATAAATAATGTTGTAGTAATATTAATAACATCTCCTGGGTTTAACATCGTTCCAGTAGCACCAGTTCCAGTATAATAAACTCCGTCAGTTAAATCAGGCAATGTATAAGTGTCACATGCCTCTACATCTGCTGGTGTATCAACTGCAGGAAAAGCAATTATAGTTAACACAACAGGTATTCTATCACTTGCACATCCAGAAACAGCTTGTTCTGCCTCAGCAAAATACGTGTAAACTCCAGGCGTAGATGGTATAGCAGGTGTATAGGTTAAACTATTGGCTGCTAATAAAGTTCCACCAACAGCAGCATCATACCAATTTACTTCATCTCCCAAAGCTGGTGCGCCTGGAAGAGCTACTGATAAGATTGGAATAGCGCTTCCTTCACAAATACTTGGATCGTTAGGACTTATAGGCGTGTCAATAAATGGACATGGGCAAAGTGGCGAAGTAATATCCAAAGTTCCTAAACAAGCAGGATTTGTTGGATGAGTAGCAGTTATCGTAATATCAGTTCCAGTTGGAATATTAATCACTGTATTACCTACCACAGTTCCTGCTGTAGCAACAATTATTGCTCCAACCGGAGTTACTGTAAAGGTAACATCATAAGTAAGTAAACTTGCCGCACAAACATCAGATACAAATGTAATAATTGGTGTTTGATCTATATTTACAGTAGCAGTAGATGTATCATCCGCACAAGGAGGAATCCCAGTTACTGTATAATCAAATGTAGATGTCGTAGCACCAACTGCTGGAGTAAATGTTCCAGCTACGGCATCAAATGTACCTCCTGTCCCTGAAGTTCTTACCCAAGTTCCTCCTGGATCTTCACCAGTTATTAACGCAAATAAATCAATTGTTGTGGCATCACCATCACAAACAGTTGTATTTCCATCTGTACCGGCTGTAAGCGAATCGATTATTAAATCAAAGTTAACAACATCATAGCATCCAATATTTACAGGGTCTTCAACTCTTACATAAACTGTAAATGGACTCATTGCATTTGTAATAACAAATGCATTAGCTGGTACTATTGGATTAATATCAGCATCGGCATCAGCCATTGAAGTGTGATAGGTTATAATACTTCCTGCTGGTTGAAGGGGATCATTTAAAGATAAATCGAATGATTCATCACCAGATAAATCAGCATCACAGCGAAGCATATCTGGTACAGGGTTAGCAGGTGTTCCTGCTTGTTGAAGCGTTACTGTTGTTTCATTTGTCTCAGTAATCACTGACCCATCACATAAGGTATAGGTTACTTCAGCAGTATAAGTCGTTGTCGCTACTGGACAAACATTAATAATATCTGTATTCCCCACTACAGGACCTCCAGTACCAGAACCTTCATACCAAGTAATCGAAGTAATTGCAGGCCCCCTAGGAGTAAATCTCCAAGCTTCGTTAGTAACAGTCCAATCAGGATCTAAACTATTTCTCCCTGGCGGCACATGAGCTATAGTAGCTGTATCATTTTGAATTCCTACAACTGCATTTCCTCCATTCCAAGTTCCGTCTACATTTTTCTCTTCTATATATACGTCTATTACATTGGTATCTTCATATAATACCATCATACCTGTGTAAAGAATCGAATTATTTTGAAACATTGGCACATCATGATATCCAACTATCAAGGCTCTACAACCAGTACTTAAGGTAACCAATTCCCATCCTATTTCACCACCTTGAGCTGGGTCAATATCATGATAAACTCCATAAATTGAATTCGGAAATAATGCTCCTAATGTACTCGGTAAGTTATTCGAAAAAGCATATCCTGAAGGTCCACCAGCATCAGCGGTATTAAAATTAATAACACCATTCGATCCCGCTATACACTGAGTAAATGAATTACCATAAAAACAAAACTCAAAAGGTAAATTAATAATTGGAGACCAAACATCATCCTGTCCAACACTAATTGGGTTTGCTAGTCCAGTAAATGCACTAGGTGGTGCATAAGCTATACTAGAAACCGTATAATCTGTCGTATCTCCTAAGCTTAAATATGTTGCTTCCAAGTCAACACAATTTGTTCCCGAAGTACAATCAATTGGTGGTGGGTCGACATCTCCTAAACCTATCCCCCCAGCAATTACGTCAGGACATCCAGCTGTTTGAGCCAAACTTATTGACACAAACATGAATGTTATGTAAAAAAATATTTTTCTCTTCATATAAGAATATTTAAATGTAAAGTGTGTATTATTTTATAAAATGAATATTAAAACATTAATTCGTTCAATCATTTTCAAGTCCATCCCATTAAAACAAGGTTTTAGAATAAGTATTAAACTTCTAAAAATGAAGCTTAAATAATGAGTAATTCATTTAATAATTTGTTAATTCTATTTTACCAAGTAATATTTTAACATCCTACAAAGTTAAACAAATAATAACATACTAAATCTATAGGCTACTTCAAAAAAAAACCACAAAATCATATGATCTTGTGGCTCCCTTATTAATTTGAGTTATTGTTTTTATCGTTTCATGGCAAAATGCCCACTAAATTCCTTTTCCACTTCATCTTCGATATAGGTCAACTTAAACCAGTAATCTGTTGCCGGCATTGCATTCCCATTATAGATACCATCCCAACCAATTCCATTTGGATCTACTTGTTTTAATAGTTTACCATATCTGTCAAAGATGTATAGTTTGGTAATGTTTCCACAATGTCCACCAATGATGTTCCAGGTATCATGATACCCATCAGCATTTGGAGTGAAGTACTTTGGATAATCTATCACACATACCTCAATGATCACCTCGTCACACCATCCATCAATATCTCTAATGGTTACATAGTGTACTCCAGGTTCCACACCTGTAAAGATACCACTATCCTGAAATGGTCCTCCATCTAAACTAAATACATACGTACCCAGTCCAGTAGCATAGGCCTCAATAGTATGGTTTTCTGCAAACGCTACTGTTGTCACATCCGCACCAAAGGTAAGCGGTGGTGAAGAAGATCCAATAGTAATGGTAGCGGTGTTGAAACATCCATCTCCATTAGCATTGTATACGTTGACCGTATAATCTCCAGGTAGTTCAGCAAAGATACCCGGTGTAGTATCTGGTAATAAGTCAGTACCTAATAACCACTCAAAGGTATATAAAGTAGGATCTAATCCTGTGTCTAAGAATGGGAAGTCTGGTATTCCAACTCCATTAACATCTAAACACACCACAGGTCTGTCTGCCGTTAGCTCAAAGTTTGGTATTGGATTGTAGAGATCAAAACTTACCAGTTCAAAACATCCTGTACCTGGACTCTCTACTCTTACCCAAATAGTTTGTGGGTTAGAAGTATTGGCATAGTTCATTGGATCTCCTGTATCGTTAATATCATTTTGATCATTCACTGCATCATCATAAGAAGTAAAGTATCCTGTGATTACTGATAAGGCATCAGTAGATAAAATTAGACTATCATAAGTGGTTAAATTAAAGACAGCCGAACCATCTGCATCTGCATCACACTCCGTTAGCGGATCAATACCATATGGATATGGTGTTGGGTTTGGTTTTACCTCAATAGTGAGTATAGTAATTGTAGCACATCCTGTTGTATTATCAGTTACCACTACTCCAAGAGTTTGTGGGTTTAAGATATTCTGATATGCTGTAGGATCAGCAATAGCACCAACACCTGCTTGTGCATCTGCAAGAGACGGATAGTAAGTAATGGTCACATTGGTATTTCCTTGAGCAATCTCACCGTTTTTCACCGTTAGATCAAATATCGAGAACCCGTCATTGTTTTGTCCCAGATCATCACAGATAATCAGTGGAGTGGCTACCTGCGTAGGATCAATCGGTGCATCCTGTACCACTAGATTTAGTGGACGAATGGCAGGACATCCAGAAGTTTGAGTATCACTCCATACTCGTACCCATACTGTTTGATTGTATGCAATGATATTGGTATAAGCAGTAGGCGTAGCAATGATTGGTGTTCCTGCAATAGCATCGGCTTCTGATTCGTGATAAGTCACTGAATAATCAGCTGGTACACCGACAAGATCAGGATCAGAGAAGATGTTCGCCTCAGAAGAGGTTAAATCAAAAATGGCAAATCCATCTTGATCATCATCACAGATCACCAGATCATCTAACTCTTCAGGAATAGCAGGTCCATCGATTACATGTAAAGTAATAGTTAATTGTGTATTGATACATCCCGTTAAGTTATCTAATAAACGAATATAGATTGTCTGTGGATTAGTCTGACTCGAGTTGTTAAACGGACTGACAATTGGAGAACCACCAGCATTGGCTTCATCTTGTGTTAAGTGGAAGGTTACCGTTACATTCGGATCAGTTGTAATGTTCGGGATTTGAGCATCCAGATCAAATTCTCCTACATCATCATTGTCATCATCACAAAAGAATAAATCAGGAGGTGTAGTTCCTAGTACTGTATTGACAATTAAATCAAAACTATTGATGTCGAAACATCCCGAAGTTGTATTTTCAATTCTCACCCAGATTGTTTCAGGCGATGGAGGCGTGTTAGCATAAGTTGTAGGATTGGAAATAGCAGCCGTTCCTGCAGTCGCATCCGCTATCGAGTTATGATAAGTTACCACAACTCCTGCTTGTCCACCTATGATAGTATTCTCATGAGTAGTCAGATCGAAGATCATGATATTATCCATATCATCATCACAAACTTCTAAATCAGGAGAAGCATTGGCAACAGGTGATATATTAACTGTAATAACAAAAGTATTTTCCGCCCAACAGTTGTTCGGAGTCGTTCCCGTATCGGCATAGACATACATTGTGGTAGTAGAGGTAATGACATCACCAGCAAAATATGCTGTTCCGCTTCCGTTAGGTCCGTCAAAATAATTACCTACAGCCAGAGCTGGTAAGGTATAACTATCACAAACAGTCACATCATTAGGTGCATCAGGAACAGGTGTATTATCTATAGTAATAATAAAAGTGTTTTCTGCCCAACAGTTGTTCGGAGTCGTTCCCGTTTCTGCATAGACATACATAGTTGTAGTTGCTGTGATGTTATCTCCAGGGTTAAAAGCCGTTCCACTTCCGTTAGGTCCATCAAAATAGTTACCTACTGCTAGAGCTGGTAAAGTATAACTATCACAGGCTTGCACATCTACAGGCGCATCAGGAGTAGGAGTGATGTCAATGGTCACAGTAAAGCTTGATTGATCACTACACATATCTCCAGTACCGGTAGCCGCATAAATATAAATAGTTTGAGTAGTGGTGATGACATCTCCGGCATTCATAATGGTTCCAGTACCTCCAACTCCAGAGTAGTAGTTCCCTGAAACAAGAGCTGGTAAGACATAACTATCACAAGCTTGTACATCAGTGAGTACATCCACCGTTGGGGTGAAATTCATAGTAATATCAAAACTAGATTCATCCCAACATATATTTCCTGGTCCATTAGCCGCGTAGATATAGACAGTCATGGTTGTGACTATAGTATCCCCGGCATTCATCATAGTTCCCGTAGCATTCGGTCCAGTCCAGTAATTATTTCCAGCCGAAATAGCTGGTAATACATAAGAATCACAAACCTCTAGATCTGGTAAAGTGTCAGCAGTAGGCATTCCTACAATAGTTAAGTTTACGGGGATTCTAGTACTGACACATCCAGAGACATTTTGCTCAGCTTCCGCATAATAAGTATACGTACCAGGAGTTAATGGTCCAGGAGGTGTATAGGTCCAGCTATTGGCTAATAATAAGGTGCCTCCAACAGGAGCATCATACCAGTTTACCTGATCTCCTAAAGCAGGTGCACCTGGTAAGGTAACACTTAGAGCTGGTATAGGGGTTCCATCATCACATATGGTTTGATCGATAGGGTTGATAGGTGGATCAATAAATGGACAGGCACAATTAGGTGCTGTTACATCTAAAGTATCCACACAAGTAGCATTGACAGCACTAGTTGCTGTAATGGTTATATTAGTTCCCGCTGGTACACCAATAATAGTGTTTCCTACTACAGTACCTGCAGTCGACGTTACAATTGCCCCAGCTGGTGTTACGGTAAAGGTTACATCATAAGTTAGTAAATCGGCAGCACAAGTAGAAGAAACAAACGTTAAGACTGGTGTTTCATCAATGTTTACTGTAGCTCTTGATGTATCATCAGGACATGGTGCAATACCTGTCACAGTATAATCAAAAGTAGAAGTTGTGGCTCCAACAGCGGGTAAGAAAGTACCTGCAGCAGCATTAAATGTACCGCCAGTACCTGAAGTTCTAGTCCAAATACCTCCTGCATCTTCTCCAGTAATTAAGGCAAATAAATCTATAAGAGCTGTACTATCATCACAAATGGTTGTTGCTCCATCTGTACCTGCTGTTACTGCAGGGTTAATAGTTACAGTTGCAGTAGAGGTATCATCAGCACAAGGTGCTACACCAGTTAAGGTATAATCAAAAGTAGAAGTTGTAGCTCCTGCAGCTGGTAAGAAGGTTCCAGCCGCCGCATTGAATGTACCACCAGTGCCCGAGGTTCTTACCCAAGTTCCACCAACATCTTCCCCAGTGATTA
>JABSPN010000020.1 GCA_013214425.1 Flavobacteriaceae bacterium
CTCCAGAATCTTCTCTATTCAATTATCAAACAATAAAGCTTATCAATTTTTCGGCTATAGTATTCTTTATTCCTTTAGGAAATATCTTACTCCCGTTATTGATTATGAAATTAAAAAAGGAAGTCAATACTATCACCAAACAAATAGTCACCATACAGATTTTATGGACGCTGATTTCTGGCATCCTTTTCCTTTTAACTCCATTCGTAAAAAAATGGTTGTCACTCAGTAATCAATCTATTCTGGTTGTTCTATTTGTGTGCATTCTGGTTAATCTTTTTATTATTCTTCGGAATGCTATTGCGTTAGACAAAAAGCAAACACTATATATTAAGCCAAATTTTAGTCTTCTATAGGCTTGTCGGTTCATTGTCGGGTTTTTGTTAGTTATTAAACTAAAGCTTTCAAGAGAAGCTTTCTGTTATTTGTATCAGATAAAAATCAATACAATTTATGAACCATAATCTTTCAATTTCTGGCATTTTATTCGTGTTTTTTTGTTACGCTGTATTGGGTCAAGTCCCTAATGATTCAGCGCTATTTATTCAGCTAAAAAAATCGGATAGCTTGTTATTCGAACAAGGATTTAATCAATGTAACATTCCTCTTATAGAAAAACTCATCACTGATGATTTCGAATTTTATCATGATAAAAAAGGAATACAAAACCGCAACGAATTCCTTACTGGATTTAAAGAAAGTATCTGTTCCAACACCGATAAAAAACCCATACGAAAACTAGTACAGGGAAGCCTCAACGTATTCCGGTTAAAAAATAATGGAGCTACTTATGGTCCTATTCAAAAAGGAATGCATTTGTTTTATATTAAAGAATCCAATAAAAAACCATATATAACGAATATCGCTCAGTTTTCATCCGTATGGATACTTCAAAATGGTGAATGGAAACTCTCAAGAGTCTTGAGTTATGATCATCTAGAACCAAACAAGTATTTTAAGGCCTCGCTTCCTAGGTAAGAAACAAAATCATTATAACTCGTATTTAAGTTATGAGCTAGATCAAAGCCATTTCCAATTATGATTAAATTTCTAGGGTAACTGGATATTTTTATTTGATTGGTTGTTGTGAGTGAATTAAAAATTAGTTTAAATTATTGAAAATATCAAGTATTATTTTATGATACTTTTCTCGTTTTATTGCTTGTTAAACTTGATTTCCGAGAAATTTTGATAAATAAGATTTACAAATTCTCTCAATTGAATCTATTATTTTTTTCAACTTTTCATCAATTTTATCTTTTTCATCTGCATTCATATGTAATTTCTATAATATATTTTCAAGATCAATTTCATCTTCGTCATTTTGGGGATTAATTCAGAATAATTATTAAAATTCTCGTTTGTATTATGAACTTCCCCTAGATAGACAATAGAACTGTCGATTACGCTATAATCAATAATTTTGAGATTTCCCCAATTAGTAATTAACAGTATTGATATGATTGTGAATCATTTTTTCATTTTAATTAATTAAATACAACTTAAGTTAGCTTTTCGTTATTATTATTCGTCAGATTTTGGTATTTCCCTCCAAGTATAACTTTTATGCACTATCTTCCACGAACCCATATATTTTACCAATAAAAAATAGTCTGTAAAAATTCTCCAATTCGGGATTAGGATTTCGGCTTTCGCAATAGCGGCATCATTTTCATAATCAATTGATATTATCCTTCCTATTCTATTAGATTTTTTTCCTTCTTTAATTCCTCCAATGTAGTCTTTACCACTCCAAATTCGAAGACTGTCTTCCTCGGTTACGGAATAAAGGTTGAAATCCGGATGAAAGGCTTCTCTCAGTTTGTCAAGTTCTCCGTTTGCTGTTCCATCAATGTATTTCATTAAAGTTTCAGTTATTTGTTCAATTTGTGATTTACTGTTTTCAACCTGAGCATTCGTGTTCAAACATAGAAGAGAAAAAATTCCTATTAATACAATCTTTATTGAATTTATCATAATATTTGTCTTTTGTGTATTCTTAATGATAGCTAACGGTCTCGTATAACTGTCAGTTAAAGACTTAAAGTTACATTTTTTTTCGCTGGTTATAATTTTTTGTAGGGAAATAAATTCAATTACAAGACTGCCGCCGTAATTGCTGTTATACTTTGTGCCTGTTGCAAAACTTTTCACTAAGGATAGTATTCTAAATTGAATTAAGCGATCTTATTATTTATCTTTAGTTATGCAAGGTAAGAAAACCTATCTGGAAAAATTATTCACCACTTTTCGGTTAAGTGATCAAGTCCCAGAGTCCAATTTTTACAGGCGATTAAAAAGTCTTTTAGACTTACATACTAGTATTCAATTAAAACTGTTGTCCTTTTCCTATGTTTGGATACAAAATGGTATTTAAATCAGGTGTTTGAATTTGTCCGTTCATATCCAAATCAGCATTATCATATCCACTACTTCCTAATAATTGCGTAATCGCATTTGCATCAGCGGTTTGAGTTTGCCCATTCTCGTCAAAATCTCCACAAATCATTGCAAAAATCCCGTTACCTAAATCAATAACCGCATTTGATCCTCCTAAAATAGCTGCTGATGAGTTACTTAAATCTGCAGTTGTGGTATTGCTTGATAATACAATTGTATTAGCCGACATAATCCCAAGATGGTTTCTATGCTGTAAAGCTAAATAATAAGCTCCTGATGAAGAGGTTAATGTAACTGCCGATGTTCCGTCTACATCAACTATATCTCCATCTCTTTGTAATAATACAGATCTTGATTCTACAACAATTGAATTATCATTTGCATCACGAAGCTCTAACCACATCCAGTCTATAATATCATCATTAATCGGTCCTGTTCCGGATGTCCCACCCGAATTAAAAACTGTAGCAACACAAGTCAATGCATCTGAATAAGGAGATGTTGTTGGCAAAATTCCCCCTGAACGCAAATCGTCTCGCATATAGCTTTCTTGTCCTATAATTGGGTTGATTGCTGCTCCTTGTAAAAAAGCTTTTGGCCCAATACTTAAATTCGCTAAAGTATATTCATAACACCCTCTATCTACTGTATTATTAGTTATTCTTAAGTTTCCTAGCAAATCGGTTGTCACATTATTGGGGACCTGTGTATTATCTCCTGAATCGATAGCTGGAGAAGCTGCTTGTAATGTAAAGTCCTCATTCACAGCATCAGTAAAAAGTGGATCAGAAGTAATGGTATTAACATGGCTTGTGATGCTGCCTTCAACAAATTTAAATGGGTCTAATGAATTGTAAACATGCAAGGTTGGAATTGGATTTTCAAACATATCTGAAATAGCTCGGGTGGTTCCTCCAGAAGCTCCTGTATTCCCCCAAAAGATGCAATTAGACACCTCAGCAATAGCAGTACTTGTAATACTTCCATTCTCTGAAATAGAAAGAGGTGCCCTAAAGTTATTTCCACTCAGGCTGGTTCCAGAATCTATATTATTAGCATACGTATTATTAGTTAATTTAAAAGTTGCATCTGAACCATTTCCTGACAACCTAAGCCACGTAGCACTGGCAGCAGTAGCTGTATTAGCTCCTAAATCTTCAACTCGATTATACGTAAACAAACTATTTGTTATCTCAATATCGACCTCAGTATTTGCTCTTACAAAACTATAAATACTTGATCCGCCTCTTGACATATTCCTGGTAAACTGACAATTTTCAATTTTTAAAAATCCCCTATCAGTAGTTGTATTATTTAAATCAAATTCAGCCAATAACCCAGCATTTGTATTTCTGCTTACATTGTCTTTAACAATACAATTTCGTAATGTTAATCTTGAAACCGTCTTTTCTTTAATAATAGCCCCTCCAATTGATGTAGTATTAATATTCGCATGGGCATCGCTTATGGTTAAGCCATCTAACAAGGCACCATCTCCATCAGCGGTTATATAAACTACTCTATAGCTATTATCTGTATTACGAGTAGTATTAGAATAATTTGAGTTAAAATCTGGTTGATTAACATCATTACCCTGTAAGTCCCCAGATAAAATAGTCTCATTTGCTCCCAAAATTCGTTCATGAATGGTAGTTTCAGTACCTGCAAATCCACCATATAATTTTAAGCTTTGCTTATCTATATCAAAATAAACTGTTCTGTCTGAAGCGTCTGGCGTATAAACTCCTTCTGCTATCCATATTTGATCACCAAAAATAACATTCTGCAAGGCGTCTTGTAGATCCACATAAGCATCGGCCCATGATGTTCCATTGTTTAACCCAGTGGCATCTTTATCAACATATCTAATGTTATTCTGTTGTTGAGAATTAGAACCTGTTTCATAACATCCTCTATCTACAAATGCATTATAAACTCTCGCATTGTTCAATAAGTCTGTAGCGATTAATACTTTATTATTATCTCCTGAATCAACTGCTGGAGAAGTGGCCGCTAATGTATAATCTTCATTAAAAATATCTACAAATAATGGATCGGAAGTGATCGTATTCACATGACTGGTTATACTTCCTTCAACAAAGTTTAATGGATCTAAGGAATTATATATATTCAGGATTGGAATAGGAAATTCAAAAGAATCTGAAATAGCTCTTGTCCCACCAGAGACCCCAGTATTGGACCAAAAAATACAATTAGAGACTTCAGCATTAGCAGCACTTGAAATACTTCCATTTTCAGAAATAACAAGAGGCGCTCTAAAATTATCACCACTTACTTGAGTTCCTTTATCGATATTATTAACGTAAGTATTATTTACTAATTTAAATGTAATGTTTGAACCGTTGCCTGCTAATCTTAACCAAGATCCACTTCCAGATGATCCTTGATTTGATCCTAGATCATCCACAAGGTTCTTATCAAATAAACTATTCGTAATGATAACGTCTACATTAGTATTTCCTCTTATCAAACTATAGATACCAGAGCCTGCTCTAGACATATTGTTTGAAAACCTACAGTTTTCTATAGTTAAACTACCTCTTATTGATGTAGCAATATTGGCCAAGTCAAAATCTGCATATAACCCTGCATTTGTATTTCTACTGACGTTATCTTTTATAGTACAATATCTTAAGGTTAAATCATATACTGAGCGATGCTTGAGAATAGCCCCACCTGTTTGTGTGGTATTAAGATTGGTATGCGCATCGCTTATTGTCAATCTATCTAGTAGTAAATTCTCTCCTGAAGAAAGAATATTGATTACATGATAACTATTATCTGCATTACGAGTAGTATTAGAATAATTTGATGAAAAGTCTGGTAGATTTATGTCATTCCCTTGCAGATCACCAGATAAAATAGTTTCATTCATTCCAAATACGCGATCTCCAATGGTAACCTCTGTTCCTGCAAAACCTCCGTAAATTTTTAGATTAGATACACTAATATCAAAATACGTTGATCTATCAGTTGCATGAGGAGTATAGGTCCCGGCTGCTATCCATATTTCATTTCCTGATGATGCTGAAGCTAATGCACTTTGTAAAGATGTATAAGCATCGGCCCATGAAGAACCATTATTCGCTCCTGCAGCATTGCTATTAACATATATTTGTGCCAATGATACAGAGGAAAAGGCCAGTAACAAGATGAGTAATTTAGTCTTCATAATTTCCTATTGTTTTATCAAACAATATTAAATATGAAAATTATTTTTTATGTAAAGTAATTTATGAATTACAAAATGGCTTTATAAAGAGTCGATAAATCCATTAAAAGACTTTTTTAAAGGGCATCGTAATGATTGTTTTTGTCCCAGTAGCGCATTCGCCAGCATATAAGTCTACAATAGTAAATCCAAAATTTCCGTTGTGTGTTTTCTGATATACTTTTAGACGCTGTTTAATAGCATTCATTGCAAATGATTCATGAGTATTTCCTTGTCGAGTTGCAATTTCTTGAGCTTTTTTTCTTCCAACTCCATTGTCAATAACGATACATTCTAGTATGTCTTCATATCGAAAAAAAACACTTAAATGCTTTCCTCCTGGCTTATGAAGCAAACCATGAACAAGTGCATTCTCTATAAAAGGCTGTATTAATAATGATGGAATTTCAATTTTTTCATCAATTTGACAATCAATTTCAAATTCAAAATCATCTCCAAAACGAAGCTTTTCTAACTCTAAATAAACATTTAAAAATTCCAATTCTTTTTCTAAAGGAATAAAATCTCTATTTGAATAATTAAGTGTGTTTCGTATCAGGTTAGCAAATAATACAATATAATCATAGGAAGCTTCAGTATCTTCTTTCAAAACTAAATCTTGAATTGAATTCAACGAATTAAAAATAAAGTGAGGGTTCATTTGTGAACGCAATGCCTTCAAGTTAGAAGCAATCACTTCTTTCTCTAAGTTGATTTTTTCAATTTGACTTGCCCTCTCTTTTTCTTGTTCTTTAAGCTTTCTTTTATAATAACCAACTATGCCAATTAATACAAACATGCTACAAACACCTATGAACCACCATTGCTTCCATATTGGTTTACGTATAATTATTTGTATTTCTTTTACCTTATCGAAATTATTGTTTTCACTACTAATAATTGGTTTAACCTGAAATAAGTATTCTCCTGTAGGCAAACTACTATAGTTAACAAAATTCACTTTAGAATCTGTTGTCGACCATTCATCCTTATATCCTTTTAATCTGTACTGATAGACTCCTTTTCCGTTAAAATAAAGTCCGTTAACATTGAATTCAATTTTGACAGCATTTTGATCATACTCTAATTGATAAATGTCTTTTAATTCAACTTTACTTTCATTTATTTCAATTTCATTGATATAAATTTCAGGAACATATTCTTTAAATACACGTTCCTTATCTAAGGAAAACAAACCTATATTTGATGAAAAATAAACCTTGTTGTTTATCGTTTCAACACCCGTAATATCATAGGTGGGAATCCCGTCGTTTTTGGTTAATGTTTGAAACTTCTTGGTCTCTGTATTGAGTAATTGAATACTATTATCTAAAGCAATCCATAATAAATGACCATCTCCTTTGATCTTATTTATTCTATTAGAAGTTAATCCGTTTGATAGGTTGAAATGATGAACAACTTCTCCATTCTTAATACCAATAAGGCCATTTTTGAATGTTCCAACCCAGATAATTTCATTTAAAGTTTCAGTAAAACACTTTCCTAAAATGGGTTGGTCGTTATGAGTAACTGTTTTTGCCTTCCACAAACTATCATAAACATATATGTTATCTACATAAGCTATATATACCTTGTTTGTCTTCTGACAAAAATGAGAGGCATAAGTTCTTCTATTAGAAGAAATCACACGATGAACCTTATCAAGCTCACTATTTTCCATCAACTTAGCCAACGAACTTGTAGTATAGAGTAAATCATTGTTGATTAAACTAAAACTTTTGACATTTTGTAGATTTATCTCGTGGTTTTTTCTAAGCTTTTGAGTCTCTAAATTTAGTGTATATGAATTAAGATCTTGACTTATGATTAATGAATTATTATGAGGAACGTATTTCATTGCTGATACTCGGTAAGAAGATGGTATATCTAAATACCTACTACTTTTTGTTTTGGTATTATAAAACCCCAGATTACCAGTAGCAGTTCCGAAAGCCAATAAACTATCATTTATCTTTTCTAGATTTACTATATTTTTCTCTTCTTCAACAATATCATGATTTTCTATATAAATAGATGGAACAGCAAAAACCCCATTATTTTTGGTTGTAAACCAATAATTTCCTTCACTATCTTTAAGAATTTTGGTGATGTTGTAATCTTTAAAAAAACGATGCTTCAATGAGAATGAATCATTTAGAACTTGATATACCCATACTCCAGAGTGAGTTCCAAACCACACTTCATTTTCATGCTCAAAGATTGTCAATAGAATTTCATTTCCAATAGCTTCCATAGTTTGAATTTTACTGAATGTAGAATTCGCTATATTAAATCGAAAAAAAGTATTGGTATTAGAACGATAATCAAATAGAAATAGTGATTCTTTTACTTCAAAAATTCTTGGCTTCATTTGAGAGATGGTGATTCCGTCTGCATCAACAAAAGGTTGTTTTTTATCCAACAAATGTTTCACAAAACCATCTTCGTCTATGTAATCTATTAAGTTTGAATTATTAAAATAAATTTTTTGACCAAACTTGAATGGAGTTCCAATGGTATGCTCTGAACGAATTAACACCTGTATTTGTTTTGTCGAAATATCGACTTCATACACCGTCCTAAGAGCAAAAACAATCAATCTATCATTATTAATAATGAAGTCTGGAAGCTCCCCTTTAAGCTGATCACTTAAATCAATAAATAGTTTCAATTGATCATCTTCAATATAAAAAAACTGTCCAGTAACATTATTGCACCATACCTTATTAGCAGCATCTGTTGTTAAATTAAAAACAGACAAACCTCTTTGCAATTCATTGGTATATGGCTTAAAATCTTTACCATCGTAACGAAATAATCCTTTATCTGCAGCAAGCCAAATGAATCCGTTTTTATCTTCTAGTATATCATAAAACTCTTTATCTGGCAATCCTTCTTTTTCAGAAAAATGTATGGAAACTGGCTCTTGTGAGTAGAGCGGCACTTGAAGAAACAAAAAAGCAACCCAAAGTATATTTTCAACAACAAAACTTCTCATAATACTTATGGTCCCGCTAATAAATTTTCAAAATATTCAATTCGCGTACGGGAAATTTTTGCTCGAACTCTCCCCTTAGCTAAGGTAATTATGCGTTCTGACTTATTTAATAATTCAATATAATCAATATTAATAATCCAGGCTCTGTGCGTTCGCAAGAATTCTACTTCGCTACTTAATTTGTCTTCAAAAAATTTCAAATTCTTACTAGCAGTAATTAACTTATTGTTTTTCAGATATAATTTCACATAGGCCCCATCTGCTTCAATTGCTATGATTTCATTTAGATTGACGATCCTTCTGTTTCCTAATTCAGGAATAACAATCTTTTTTGTGACTTCGCCTCTAATCTGATCTATTAAATTTTGATAATCTACAAAAACCTTCTTTTTTAATACCTTATCTTTTAGTTTATCAATTGAATCACTTAATTTCTTTCTGTTAATTGGTTTTACTAAATAGTCGATTGCATTGAGCTCGAAGGCCTTGACAGCATATTCATCATAAGCTGTAACAAAAATGATTTCAAAATCTATAGTGTCAAAAAAATCGATGATTTCATAACCTGCGTAATTAGGCATTTGTACATCTAAAAAAACGACATCAGGTCGCATTAGCTTTATCGCTTCAACTCCCTCTACCAAATTCTTATTGGAAGATACAACAGAAATATTATCATTTAGCCTTTCCAATAAATTCGCCAGCACATTTCTTGCACCTTGTTCATCATCAATAATTATCGCACGAATTTTTTCCATGAATACAAAGCTAAAATACTAAAACGATTCCTGATTATTTGATTTAGGAATGGTGAATCTGGTTTATAAAACAAATGTATTCGTGTTGTATGTAGCGATCCCTCATAGTTCTAATTTGAGAATAACAGAATTAATGAATAGCAGAGGTAAAATTAAATTAGGCGATGTTTTGGCATAAAAACTGAAAAAGGCTTTGTTGCCATGCAATTGGTTAAGATGTCAACAGATAATACCCAACCAGAAAAAGTTAGGATATCCTAAAGTTTGTATGAAAATATATTTATGGCAGATGAGGAAATATTTAATGACAACTATTTACATATAGATTTTGTTCTCAAATATGCAATAAAGAGTAAAGTGGTTAAGTATATAAAAAATATACCATTACCAGAAAATTTCAAAACACCTAAATACTATAGAATATCTGATTTATTTGGTGATGGTTGGCAAATTGTTGATTCGGAAACATTAATTGAAACTCTCACGGATGAACAATTAAAATTATCGTCTTGGGGTATATGGAATGATACGTTAATAATTGAGAAATTATGAGAAGGTTGGATTCTTGAAAAGTGGGAGTAGTGGGTCAAAATGGTACTTATGATAAAGTACTATTTGATTCCCAGTAAATAAAACCAAAGAGCTGTATTCCGATGGCGCTTTTTATACCCAAACCTCATACCACATCCCCTCTCCTCTGGGAGCTCAAGGGTGAAAGAAAAATTGTTGTGTTAGAAAATGAGAGAATTAATGCGAAAGAATCAAAATCAAAAGCCCTTCTGATTACACTCAATCAAAAGGACTTTATCATATACTGAGAAAAAATTACTTACACTGTAAAAGTATATTATTCTTTTGTTTGTTAAGTATGGTTTTGAGATAGCATTTTTCTATTTTTTAAATATTTATTTGGTTTTTTGTATTCCGTTATGCAAGCCAAACCTCCTGGTTCTTTAGAGTAAGTTCACCTAAATTAGTTACATTTGAGTTGATTTAGTTCTGTCGCATTAATCTAATTAGAGTCAAAAATTTCTGAGAAATCAAGGTTTAACTAGCCAATATGCAGAAGATTTTAAACGCAGTAGCTTTAGGGTCATTAATTTGACCCTTTCTAATCATATGTACTATTTCTATTCCTGCTCATGTTCTTTGTGCTGATTCAGTTAATTGGTAAACATCAAAATTAAGTATATTTGAGAATAACAGAATTAATGCGACAGTACCCATGCTATTCCCTTCAAAAAAATTGATACTTTGCTGAAAGAAAACCCTAATACAGATTGGTATGATGTGTATTTAAAGTTGATTGATTAAATTTTTACCAGCAGGACGAAATAAAGATTCGTTATTAATTAAGTGAATTTTAGTTGTTTTTTACCTCAGTTCTTCTTAACATAAAAAGCCCCTTAAAAAGGAGCTTTTGGGTGATGATTTATCTTTTTTAGCCACTTGTGCAACGGTTACCATTGTTATACCATGTTTTACTTTACCTTTTTAGCTTTGAAGCTTTCATTTGCTTGAATTAAAATAAGTTCTATCGTATTTTTCTCATTTTTACTGGAGAATTTTACTTTATAGCCTTCCAGCTCTCTTATAATAAATAAATTCTTTTCTGAAGCCAAAAGTTGATATTCAGGCTGATTGGGAATAGACATATAAAGATGATTATTCTTAATGAAGATTTTAATAATTGTTCCTGAAATATCATAGTCCCCAATATACCTATTGAGTACTTCTAGTCCAAGATATAGATCATAAGGCTCATGTATAAACTCAATAGGATGATCAAGAGCTTCTTCAAACTTCATTTTCACAGAAGCAACCTCTCCTGATTCATTTGTAGTAAATAAAAATTTCAAAGGCCTCAAGTTCGTTGAGTCAATTCCATACTTTGTAATCTCAATAGGTTGAAAAACATCATAATGTACATGTTTCAGATAGAACCTCTTGAATTTGAAATTAGCAAAGAGTGAATCTCCTTTTGTGGTTATATTAAATCTCCCAGCGCTTGGATTGAAGTAGTTACCTTGGTATCGTTCTAATTTATGAGATGGGAGCGTATGCTTCACCTCAAATGAGGAAGTGCTTTTTTCTGATTCTTCCGTAACCAGCTGCAGTAGTTTCTTTTCTTCTATATAGTCCCTAGCCCAATCAATTTTTTCCTCCTTCAGTAATCTATCTGCAATGATGTTTCTTACCAAGTCAGGTAATGAAGAGTTGCTCTGATTGGTCAATACAATAATTCCAATATTATCCGATGGGAAAAAGGACATATTAGAAGTGAATCCATCAAGGTTCCCGCCATGGAATACTCTATAATGCCCTCTATACGAGGATATCATCCAGCCATAACCATAGTTTAAGAAGAACATGTCTGGTCTTTCTCCGTCAGGAAGGGAAGGTGAGATTATTGATTGAGAACTAATGGCTTCACTGATGAAATGTTTTGGTAGAATCTGTTCTCCCTTGAACTCACCATTATTCATCCAAACCTTTAGCCAATTGGCTAATTCAACAACGCTACTATTAACACCTCCAGCAGGAGAAATAATACCCATATCATAGTCCATTTTTCGGGCTAAGCCATCATTGTCAGTTTGATAGCCCACGGCCTTATTGATGCTTTGATTTAATTCTTTAACCGATAGGCTTGATCTTACCATTCCTAATGGTTTAAAGAAGCGTTCTTGTATGTTCTCTTCCCAAGTCTTTTTTGTAATTCTTTCAGCAATGACTCCTTGAACTAAGTACATGAAGTTATTGTAATACCATTGTTGTCGTAAGCCTGTAAAGGGTTCCATGTATTGAATTCTCTGAATTAGACTATCCTTATTATATGTTGGAAAAAGAATTGATGAATAACCATGGCGTGGGATTCCAGTTTGATGACACATTAAGTCACGGATATTGACCCCATTGTTCAATTCATTATTATAAAACCTAAGTTCTTTTACATATTCAATAGGACTATCATTAAACGATAGTTTCCCTTCATCTCTTAATTGCCCTAATAACCCACAAGTGAAGGCCTTTGTAACAGAAGCAATTGGCAATAATGTGTTTTCGTCCATTCGGGTTTTGTTTTCCAAATTGCTAGATCCAAACCCTTCAGCATAAATGGTTTTATCTCCTTCAACAATGGCTACTGCAAAACCAGGTGCTTGTGTTACTTCTAGTATTCTTTCTAAATCTTTTTCAATTCCTTTTAATCTATTATCAGATTGTGAAAATACTTCTAAATTGGTAACTATAACAAGCAAACAAAATGTAATTTTTTTCATCATCATTTTTATTAATTCATAATTGCAAGAGTCGAAAAAAAAGATGGATTGCAGCCCTGTTTATAGGAACAAGAAGTATCATAAAAAGTATTTGATACCTTCTCATTTATTCTGAATCAACACCTTAAATGAATTGAAGCAAATGTAGATTCCTTTTTTTTTATGAATGTTGCTTGATATAAGTCGAAGGTGAAACAAGGTATCGCTTTTTAAAAACTCGATTAAAGGTAGCTTTAGAATTAAATCCAGATTTTTCGGCTAAAGCAAGAAGCGTATATTTTTCATGCTCTAAATTTTCTATTAAAAACATGAAATGCTCTAAGCGCAAGGAATTAATATAATCGTTAAAATTACTTTTATTGTGTTCTTTTATCGTTGCAGATAAAGTTTTGGAATCGACTCCATAAAAGAAAGCTAATTTTTCCAGTGTAATATTTTGAGTTAAATACTTTTGGTCTTCACGTATCAGAGATAATAGATGCTCACTCCCAGGTTTAACATTCGACTTATTGCTGCTTGTTTTAGTTCTGTTTCTAACATGGGCTATAATTAAGCGGATCGAAAGGGTATAAATGATTATTCCGATTGCAATTATTCTAAATAAAAAATCAAATGTATAGAGCCACCTAGATTCTAATAAAACCGCTAAATACTGAACGACTCTTGTTAAGAAAATCAAAGAAAACCCTAGCACGAAAAAATATAGAAATTTGAGATTATTATGATGTTGTTTTTCTTCACTTCTTCTATGGAAATATGCATACAGAATCCAAAAGAAAGAGATACAATCTACTAAAACAAAAGATGCATCCTGAAGTAGGTCCGGGAGTATAATCAATTTATGGGTAATTGCGCTGAGAAACAAAACTTCAATGATGCCAGGAATTAAGTAGTAAAGCTTTTTATTTGGTACTTTTGAAAGCGTATTGTCATATCCAAAAAGTATAATACCAACAGCTAGTAATTTAAAATAAAGAAATTGCTCAATAAATATTGTTAGTTCTATTTCTTCTCCAAAAACATGTAGAAACTCTCTCAGAATGGTTAGGGCGAAAAGAAAAACGACTAGTGCAGCCAACTTTAAAAAAGCGTTAGATTCTGCTTTTATAAAAATATACACACTTACAATCAGACCATTAACGAAACCTAAGAGCATTAATATGTACAGAATTAAATTATAGTTCATTGCTTATTGTTAGGTATAAATCTTTTTGATTGTTAAGTTAATATGGTATGACGGATAGTATAAGAAATGTAGGGCTGGTGATAAGCAATACTTTTCAAATTGCTGCCTCGCTAAATATAAATATTTTGCTTTTATATTTTGATTAATCACTAAATTTTATGTTTGCAAACTTTGAAAATATTCATAAAGCTTTCTACAAGCGCAAAAGAACTACAAAAAAACTCAACACATAGACATCTGAAGGAGACAGATTCTCTAACGAATCATGCTGTCTTTGATTATTTTAGTAATCAATAAATTCAGTCAATCTTTGTATTAGATTTTCTGAATAATAATAGTTTTCAATTTTGATCACATTCTTCATTGATCTATGATAGCCTTAAGAAAATCTTTACTCCATTTGTAATACAAGGCAGATAATATAGCCTCTCTTCTAGAAATTTTAGCAATCGAGGATTCTCCTTTGAGTCCTTCTAATACAATATGGATTTTCTCCTCAGCATTAAATTTTTGTATAGTTTGTCTTTTGATATCTTTAACAATTACTTCAGCTGTCTTCTTCTTTGGTCTTCCCATTTTGTGAAATTTTAAGGGTTTTACAAAATTTTCAGAGTATGCTTTGAAGATACAATAAACTCTCTTAGCTTAGTATCTATAATTCATTCCTCTTTTAGTTAAAAAATTTAAATTATTATTAAATTAATCTCTTAGCTTTATGCTAATAAATTCCACTTTGGTTTAAAGACTTAAAAATTAAATAATAGTTAATCAATTGAGATAATTAAAAATTAATGAGAAAATACTTTCTGGAAATTCTGATTTTATCATTTGCATTGGTTGCTGGTGCTCAGAATTTTCAACCTGAATATAGAATTTTGTCAAATGAACTAACAAATGCTGAACTTGAATTTTTGCGAGAAGAAATAGCAGATGCTCAAGTTGTACTATTGGGAGAGACTTCTCATTTTGAAGGTGCTGTATTTGAGGTAAAATCAGAAATCATTAAATTCCTACATGAAGAAATGGGGTTTACTACATTGGCTTTTGAATCTGGTTCTTTTGGTTTAAATAAAGCGATGAATGAAATTAAGAAGGGAAAAAAGGGTAAGGAAGTATTCAAAAAATCATTATATGGAGTTTGGGGGCAAGTAGAAGAATTTCAGCCAATTGCTAATTATTTTGAAAAACATCATTTAGATTTTAAACTATTTGGTTTCGATATAAGTAATACCGGGGACTATTCTGATGAGTTTTTTGTAGAAGATTTTTTTTATTACTTAAACAGAAGAGGATATAAAATTAAGCTCTCCAAAGTGGACTTACAATTACTTATTGAAGGGTTTGATGCAGGTGTATTTGATGAGGAAATAATAGCATATAATGAATTTACTTTTACCATTAACCAATTAATAAGTGAAATTGAACAAAATGAAATCGAAACTGAAGACTATTATTGGAAACTTTATTTGAGAAATTTAAGTTCTTATGCTAATTTTTTTGACCCTAGTATTCCTAATATCGTAAAGATCAAAAAAACGAAAAAGTATGTTCAAGAATTGGCATCCCTTTTTAATCTTGATAAAAATAATCAATTAGAAATTGGACTTAGAGGTTTTTTTGTAGGGGAGACTGATAATTTTCGAGATCGTATAATGGCTCAAAATTTGTTAGAATACATGAAGAGATTTCCCGAAGAAAAGATAATATGTTGGGGAGCTAATGCACATTTTATAAATTCAATGTCTTCTGTGGACTTTCCATTCATTAATGAATTTAAGCCCATGGGAAGTTATCTTAAAGAAGAGCTTGATGAAAAAGTTTATAGTCTGGGAATAGTAACTGCAGCAACTAAAATTAATCAAAATAACATTAAGGCTGAGATACCAATTCAAAAATATTCATTTGAAGATTTTTTAAGAAACCTTGGTGAGCAAAGGGTATTTATAAGCTCTAGGCAAGAAGCTATGAAGACAACAAAGAAAGTTAGGTTCTTTAGTAACAAGTCTTTCGTAGAAGGGAAGCTAAACGAATTCCATGACGGGTATTTATATGTTGACGATACAAGGTTAACAACCCCTATTAAAAACAATTTTAAAGAAAACAGATTCAACGAATTAAAACTTGACCATACTAATGTTAGAATAATTGATAGTGAAACTAAAGAACCATTACCTTTTGTTAATATAATAGTTGAAGGAAGTCATATAGGTACCATCTCTAATGAAGAGGGGTATTTAGTAAATGCTATTGAAAACAAATTTAAGGATCATGAAATTTTAATCAGTTATTTGGGGTACCAAGAGAAAAGATTGTCATATGATGAATTAGTCGGTATAATAGAATTATATCCTACGGTAACTAGGCTAAATGAGGTGGTAATTAAGAAAAAAATGTCAGCTAATGCAATAATGAAAACTTGTGTAGACAGATTCAAATATAATTATCCTGATCATAGGATGTCATTTAAAAGGCATTTTCAGATAGCTGTTGATGTTGGGGATTCTCTACTTTTTGATATTGAATTTATTACTCGAGGTCATAATAAAGGTTACCATAGACATTGGAGGACAATCAATGAGCTTGAACAATATAAATGGAATGTTGAGCCAATAGATAAGCCAAAATATATTCAGGAGTTTCTATATATATCAGAAAATTCAATAATGGATGGCAAGTACTTGGATACTAGAAAGTGGAAGAAATTTGATTTTATTTTAAAAGAATCCATATTGATGAATCAGAACTGGGTATATGTTATAGATTTTAGTACCAAAAAAAATTTCTATACATATACTAATAGAAGATCTGAATCTGATTATTCAGGGACCATCTATGTTAATGAAGATGATTTTGGAATTGTTAAAATAAAGGAAAATTGGAAATTTCATACTTCGAATTTGTCAGATGGCAATAATGTTGATTATCAAGAATTGAAACCTATTAGACACAAAGGATGGGCTAAAAGTTATCACAATAGTCGTATCACACATGAGACTCAAATAACAACTTATCAAAAATCACATAACGGATTTTACTACCAAATGAATAATGATCTTATTAGAATTGGGTTGTTGTGGGATAATGAAGAACAACATAGGTTCTTAGAAGCATCTCGAATAGAATTCTATGATTATGTTGTTCAAGATCCTGAAATTCATGATGATACAGATGATAAAAATTGGAAATTTGAATATATTAAATATGATCCTTTTTTTTGGGAAAATTTTGAAAGTGAGCATTAAACATTTCTTTTTCAGCTCAAATAAGTTATTTTTTGTAAATTTTTGTATTGAGTTTTTTCCTTAACTAGCAAACATTTTTCTGAGGCTATACATTACTAGCCTTATGAACCATAATAATTTTACGCTAATAAAATCCAATTTGGTTTAAAGACATACACTTTAATGTTGCCTAGCTTTTTAGCTAAGCTTTATTTTAATGTAATTTAGGTATTGTTAGCTGTAGTTTTAGTTGTTTTATAATCACTTACTGAGTCATAGGCAAGTATTATTAGTAGTGTTTTGGCAATTAATAATCCTGCAAAAATCACTATATCAAATAAATAAATAATCATTTCAATTTGAACTAAAAACAAAGTGATGAACACAAGGATTGTAAAGGTTAATTCTATTATAATTAATGACTTAGGAGACTTTCTGTTCTTTAACTTGTCAGTAAATCTTCTGACAAGAAAGTAGAATAAAATAACTGGAATTAAAATTCCTAAAAAGGTCATAGAATTAAATAAAAAACCAGACATATATTTACTCCCGTTGGTAGCTTTCGTCCAAATTAATCCAACTATTGAAAAAAATATTGATAATAAAGTAGCTCCAAGAACTAAAATCCTTATTAGGTTTAAAATATTTTTATAAAACCTTTTATTCATTTCTCTAAATTACAGCTAACGTTTAGTGCCTGTTGCACAACTTTTCACTAAAGATAGTATTCTAAATTGAATTAAGCGATCTTATTATTTTCTTAACATAAAAAGCCCCTTAAAAAGGAGCTTTTGGGTGATGATTTATCTTTTTTAGCCACTTGTGCAACGGT
>JABSPN010000200.1 GCA_013214425.1 Flavobacteriaceae bacterium
TCATTACAATTTTTTCCAAGTAATTTCCCTGAAAGCTTTCCTTCTTCAATTGCTAATCGGGACCCTATTAGTTCTAAACAGTTTTGTTCGCACCAGTAACGTAACAATTTATCTATAGAAGCCGACACGACAACAATTCTATGGTTGTTTTCCTGATGCCATTTAATGCGATCAGAAGCTTTGTTGTTAATTATAACGTTGATTCTTTCTCTCCCATATTGCTCACAAAGCTGATCGAATTCGTCTTGATTCATTCCTTTAAAATGATAACTCAATACCAATTCTTTTATTTTCTGTCCAGAATACAATCTAGCTTTATATATAATTAAAAACGGAGCTAAGATACACAAGCTAAGATATAAGCTTGTTTTACCTTTTGAAAAGGCAACAAAATCTAGAAAACTATCTTTAGTTGATATGGTATGATCGAAATCAAAAAAAGCAATATTCAATACATTAATGCTTTAAAATTATCTAACAAATATAAAACACAAAAAGCCAAGACAAGAGTCCTGGCTTTAAATTTTATAAAATCATTTAGTTATGGCGATCAACTCGTTATTTCAATAACTACAGGTAAAGGCTCTCTAACGCTGACTGTTGGGGCAGACGGAGCCAACACTTCGATATCAAAAATAGTGATCGTCATTCCTCTTTTAGCTCTTCTTAAGGCTGATAATGCCCTATCATTTAACTTTTTCCCTGTACACAGTACAGTAGGTTGACCAGGTACTTTAAATTTAAATCGTTTTACGTGAAGCGGTAAATCAAATTCAAAATCCTCACCAAAGTCTGCAGAAACAATTGTTTTTTGAACGCCAGCTCTGGACATAGTAAAATAACCTTCTTTACCCCAGCCTTTCCTATTGGCCTTGGAAGTTCTTTGATTCTAAATTCTTTTGAATCGGTTACAGTTGCTCCATCTTCCAGTGTGCCCGATACTTTTACAAATAATTTACTACCTGTTAAAGGCTTTAAATTATATCGCCCGTTTCCAACCTTCTTTAAACCAGGAGCACTGACTCTTAAGTTATTGTCAGATATGCCAACAAAAGAAATTGTCATAGGATTATTCACACCACGATACACCACATTCATTTTATCGGCTGCGATCGTTGCCGATGTAGGTTTGGGCATTACAACATATTTACTTTCGATTGGAATATTTACAACGGAATCACCCTGTTTAAAAACGAGCTTCCCATTCAGTTCATTTTCTCCAATTTTACCCACAGGAAATTCTAGCGCCACACCTACATTTTTAAATGCAGAAGGGTCTATCTTTTCTCCATTTAAATAAGCTTCGTGTGGTTTAGTCGTTGCATCAACTCGACCCAACACAATAGTACCTTTAAATGTTTCTCCTGAAAAGAAAGCTGTTTTTTCTGGAAGCACCATGGCTCTATAACTATAAAATGATAATAAATCACCTTGCTGATCTGATAATAACTCATATAATACTTCATTCTCGATACGCTTTACATCTGCTTGCATTGAACTAATCTTCGAGATAAAAGAAATAATAGGAAAGCCTTTAAAATGGTAATCTAACCAAGTTTTATTAACGCCATCTTTAGCTTTGATTTTGTTGGTAGAAAAACGTTCAGAAACATCTTCCCTAAATTGTAAAGTTCTTTCTTCTAGGTTCTCTAGCATAGCCTTTCGATAGGCATCGACAGCATCAATCATTATCTGACCTTCTTCAGTGATTTGATCACCGTTAAACCAGGCTTCGTCTATCTGATCACTTCGGTCCATTTTATCGAACGGTAAGTCACCATCTGCGTCTCTTTCATATTCATTTCCTAATTTATTCTTAATCGTTTCTAACTTATCATGGAATGTTTGGGAAACTTCTGAAATGGTATTGGCCTCATTATATAATTCCAATATTGTGTTGGATTGTCATTGGCCATAAGCCTCATTTTAGACAAGAGTTCTGTATTATTTTCAGTGGTAATTGAATTGTTAGCCTCAAGGGTATCATTCATAATTCCGAATGCTCTGAGGGCGTCTTTGGATATATTTAGTGCTAACATCGCGATTAATACTAAATACATTAGATTGATCATTTTTTGCCTCGGTGACAGTTTTTTAGTGGCCATAATAAATAGATTTGTAGGTTATAGTACTATGACAACGAAAAAAAATCTGTGCTTATTATAGGCTAATGTATTTTTTTTATAAAAACAAGCTGTTGATAATTAGAACAATAGTATAAAAAACCCCAATAAACACTGAGCTTATCGGATTTATAAAAATTCATTTTTCTTCTCTTATTTCTGAAGATAACTTAAAACGTTTTCTTCTATTCTTTGATGAATATTAGACAAATCAGCTTTATCAAAAGACTCGCCAGCAATGTTTTCGTATAATTCAATATAGCGATCAGAAACAGTATCAATATACTCATCACTCATGAACGGTACTTGTTGGCCATCTAAGCCTTGGAATCCGTTGCTAATTAACCATTGACGAACAAACTCCTTTGATAATTGCTTTTGCGGCTCAGCCTTAGCTTGTCTTTCTTCATAACCTTCAGCATAAAAATATCTTGAAGAATCTGGTGTGTGAATCTCATCGATTAACACAATTTCTCCATCCTTAGTTTTTCCGAATTCATACTTAGTATCGACTAAGATCAAGCCTCTTTCTTCAGCAATTTCAGTTCCTCTTTGAAATAAGGCTCTGGTATAGTGTTCTAACTGAACATAATCTTCTTCAGAAACAATCCCTTTTGCTAAAATATCTTCTCTGGAAATATCTTCATCGTGGTCTCCTTTTTCTGCTTTGGTAGCAGGCGTAATGATAGGCTCTGGAAATTTATCGTTTTCGATCATTCCTTCTGGCATTGGAACACCACATAATAATCTTCTACCTGCTTTATATTCTCTTGCTGCATGTCCAGATAAATAGCCTCTAATTACCATTTCTACTTTGAATGGCTCACATAGATGTCCGACAGCAACATTAGGATCTGGCGTATCAATTAACCAATTTGGAACGAGATCTTCAGTTTGCTTCATCATTTTAGTCGCAATCTGATTCAGGATTTGTCCCTTGTAAGGAATTCCTTTAGGCATGACCACATCGAAAGCCGATAAGCGATCGGTAGCAATCATGACCAATAGATCATCATTAATATTGTAAACTTCTCTTACTTTTCCTTTATAAACAGATACTTGACCTGGAAAATTGAAATCTGATGAAATGATAGTATTACTCATGAGTTCTTTTATTATTCCTGATGTTCTATGTTTTTATATGCTTCTATTACTTTCTTCACTAATTTATGACGAATTACATCTTTATCATCTAAATAGATGAATCCAATGCCTTTTACTCCTTTTAAAACCAGTAATGCTTCTTTTAAACCAGAAATAGTACGTCTAGGCAAATCAATTTGTCCTGGATCCCCTGTAACCATAAATTTGGCATTTTTGCCCATTCTTGTTAAAAACATCTTCATTTGAGCTCTAGTTGTATTCTGAGCTTCATCCAGAATTACATAGGCATTATCTAAGGTTCTACCTCTCATAAATGCCATGGGTGCAATTTGAATCACTCCAGTTTCGATATACGATTCTAACTTTTCAGGAGGAATCATATCACGTAAGGCATCATAAAGTGGCTGCATATAAGGATCTAGCTTATCTTTCATATCGCCCGGTAAAAAACCAAGATTTTCACCTGCTTCAACAGCCGGACGTGTTAGAATGATACGCTTAACTTGTTTTTCTTTTAAAGCTTTTACCGCCAAAGCAACTCCAGTATAGGTTTTTCCAGTTCCTGCAGGACCAACAGCAAAAACCATATCGTTTTTAGACGCTAATTCAACTAATCGTCTCTGATTAACTGTTTGTGCCTTGATTAGCTTACCTCCTATTCCATGCACTAAGACTTCTCCGCTTGTTTCAGAAGTAACCAGTTCGCTCAAGTCATCTGTAGTCAAGATGCGCTCAATGGCATTATCGTCTAAAGTATTGTATTTACTAAAATGGTTTAACAGCAATTCGAAACGATTTTCAAATTCTTCTAATACCTCTTCATCACCAAAGGCTTTTATTCTATTACCTCTCGCAACGATTTTTAGTTTAGGAAAATACTTTTTAAGTGTTTGGATATTGTTGTTTTGTTGTCCAAAAAACTCTCTTGGGTTAATTTCAGTGAGCTCAAGAATTAATTCGTTCAAAGGCAGAAATATTTAATTAAAAATCTATTTTTGTATGCAGATAGCACAAGTTATCTATATAAATAATTAACTTAACTTTAGTTACCCGACAAAAGTAACTAATTTTGTAGCAACAGAATTAAAAAAATATCAACAATTCTTAAATGCCTATTATCACTTTAACAACAGATTTTGGAACTAAAGATCCCTATCTATCAGCTGTTAAAGGCAGGATTTATAGTCAGGTCGATAATGCAAACATTGTTGATATTTCTAACGAAATTAATCCTTTCAATATTACCGAGGCCGCCTATGTGATCAAAAATGCCTATCAGCATTTCCCTGAAGGCAGCATTCATATTGTAGGGCTTAATGTAGAAAGAAATCAGAAAACTAAACACTTAATCGTTCAGTATAACAAGCATTATTTTATCTGTGCAGATAATGGTATTATATCTTTGATATTCGATCATGATTCAACTCCTGATCAAATCATTGCTATTGAAACTGAGATAAGCACTAATTTCCCTGTTCTCGATATCTTTTGTCCGATTGTCTGTAAAATTCATCAAGGAACCCCTATTGAGATTTTAGGCAATTCAATAGATGAAATCACTGAATTGTCATTACTAAATGCTACAGTTAACGACGATCAAAATCAGATTACTGGTAATATCATTTACATAGATCATTACGGAAATATTGTAACTAATATCACAAAATCATTATTTGATACTGTTGCGAGAGGACGTTCTGCAGATATCACAGCAAGAAGTTATACTTTCCATAAAATCTATAAGTCTTTCGCAGATTTTTCTAACGAAAAAATGGAAGCAGGTTTCTCCAATTATGATGGAGAACGTTTGGCCTTGTTTAATAGCGCAGACTATTTACAAATATCAATTTACAAAGGAAATAAAAACAAAGGAGGTACTGCATTTTCGCTTTTAGGGCTATATCCTGAGAGTACCACCGTAACTGTAAATTTCAAATAATGTTAGTACGAATTGTGAAAATGAGTTTTGAGCCTTCAAAAATTGATGCTTTTTTGGCTAATTTTGAACACGTAAAAAATTCGATCAGAAACTTTAAAGGATGTAATTTTTTAGAATTATATCGAGATCAGAACAATAGAAATGTCTTTTTTACGTATAGTTATTGGGATCATGAAAGTGCACTCAATAACTATAGAAATTCTGAACTATTTGCTCAAGTATGGGCAGAAACTAAAATACTATTCAACGACAAGCCAGAAGCCTGGAGTGTTGATAAAATTGTAAGTTTACACTAATATGTTAGCTATTTTTAAAAAAGAAATACAAACCTTTTTCTCGACTCCAATGGGTTACCTAGTTGTAGGAGTTTTTCTTCTGGTAAACAGCCTGTTTTTATGGGTTTTTAAAGGAGAATTTAATATCCTAGATTACGGATTTGCTGATTTGTCAAGTTTTTTCTTTTTGGCACCCTGGGTCCTTATTTTCCTTATTCCCGCGGTGACCATGAAATCGTTTTCTGAAGAGAATAAACAAGGAACTCTTGAATTGTTACTCACAAAGCCTATTAAAAGTTGGCAATTGGTATTAGGAAAATACTTTGGTGTTTTAACACTTATCGTAATTGCTATTTTACCAACACTACTTTATGTATACACCGTTTATCAATTAGGAGAAGTAAAAGGAAATATTGATTTGGGGAATACCTTTGGGTCATATCTAGCACTATTCTTTATGATATGTAGCTTTTCGGCTATTGGATTATTTTCTTCTACGATCACTGAAAATCAAATCGTCGCTTTTATCACAGCGATATTCATATGTTTTTTCCTTTACTTCGGATTCGATGGTTTAGTGAATTTTGCTCCTGAAGATTCAGATTTTTTGATTGAAAAGCTTGGGATGAATTATCACTTTACCAATATGAGCAGAGGTGTGATCGAC
>JABSPN010000201.1 GCA_013214425.1 Flavobacteriaceae bacterium
AGAAAGATGGAAAAACCTAATGTAGTAATGGTTGGTTTATGATATATTGGATTGCCAACTGCAGCACTTATTTCCAGTAAAAATATTCCTGTTTTAGGAATTGATGTAAATGAAAAAGTAATTTCAACAATTAATAAAGGAGAAATCCATATAGTTGAACCAGATTTAGACGGATTAGTACATAATGTAGTCACTAAAGGATTATTTAAAGCGAGCTTAACTCCTGAAGCAGCTGATGTCTATTTAATTGCTGTTCCAACTCCGTTTAAAGGAGAACATGAGCCAGATATTTCTTATGTAGAATCGGCTACAAGAATGATTCTACCTACTTTAAAAGAAGGTGCTTTGGTGATTATTGAATCAACGAGTCCGGTTGGAACCACAGAGAAAATGCAGGAAGTTATCTATACAGAACGTCCTGAATTAAAAGGAAAAATATACATGGCTTACTGTCCGGAAAGAGTATTACCTGGAAATGTAATTCATGAATTAGAGCATAATGATAGAGCTATAGGAGGTATCGACGAGACTTCTACTGAAAAAGCAGTTGATTTCTATCGTTTATTCGTTAGAGGAGAGTTACACAAAACCAATGCAAGAACTGCAGAGATGTGTAAGTTAGTAGAGAACTCCTCAAGAGATGTTCAGATTGCTTTTGCCAATGAGTTGTCTATGATTTGTGACAAAGCAGACATTAATGTTTGGGAATTAATCAATTTAGCCAACAAGCATCCAAGAGTTAATATCCTACAACCAGGAACTGGAGTAGGAGGACATTGTATCGCTGTTGACCCGTGGTTTATTGTTTCTGAATTTCCTCAAGAAGCCAAGATTATCCGTTCTGCAAGAGAAATCAACAACTATAAAACAGAATGGGCAATTGAAAAAACTAAAAATGCTGCCTTAAAGTTTAAGTTAGAGAATGGAAGGGATGCTAAAGTTGCTTGTTTTGGTTTAGCCTTTAAACCGAATATTGATGATTTAAGAGAATCACCAGCATTATTGGTAACTGAGACCTTAATTAAAGAAGGATTTCAAGTAATGCCTGTTGAACCTAATATTTCTGAACACCAAACACTTACTATCTATAAAACGGAAGATGTATTAGAGCAAGCAGATATTTTCGTATTTTTGGTGGCTCACAAAGAATTTTCAAGAATAGAAAAACCTGAAAACACCTTGGATTTCTGTGGAAATTACAAGTAAGTTAGGGCTGTTTTTTGAATTCAAATTCATAGGAAGATGAAAGAAATTGCGGTAATTGGAATGGGTTATGTTGGTTTACCTTTAGCTGTTGAATTTGCTAAAAAAGGGAGATCAGTTATTGGTTTTGATATCAATGCAAAACGCGTTAATGAATTACGCAATAGACAAGATCATACCTTAGAGGTTTCTGCTGAAGAACTTCAGAAAGCCAAGACACTACAGTATACAGATCAACTTGAAGAATTAAAGTTTGCTAATATCTTTATTGTTACAGTTCCCACTCCCATTACGCAATCAAAATCTCCAGATTTAACGCCTTTAACCAAAGCCAGTGAATCTGTAGGTTCCATTCTTAAAAAGGGAGATATAGTCATTTATGAGTCTACGGTTTTTCCAGGATGTACAGAAGAAGTATGTGTTCCGATATTGGAAAAAGTGAGCGGATTGACATTTAATCAGGATTTTTTCTGCGGATATTCTCCAGAGAGAATCAATCCCGGAGATAAAAAACACAGAGTCAATACGATTGTCAAAGTAACTTCAGGAAGTACTCCTGAAATTGCTGAAGAGATAGATCAATTGTATCAGGAAATTGTTGAGGTCGGCACTCACAAAGCTTCGTCTATAAAAGTAGCGGAAGCGGCAAAGGTGATTGAAAACACCCAAAGAGATCTCAACATCGCTTTTGTTAATGAACTGGCTCTTATTTTTGATAGAATTGGAATTGACACCAATGAAGTCTTGGCTGCGGCCAAAACAAAATGGAACTTTTTACCTTTTTCCCCTGGTTTAGTAGGCGGACACTGTATTGGAGTTGACCCGTATTACCTAACACATAAAGCAGAAGCTGTTGGCTATCGCCCAGAGGTTATTCTAGCGGGAAGACGTATCAATTCTAATATGGGAATCTTTGTTGCCAATAAGTTAGTTAAGCTGTTGTCTAATAAAGGACACTCAATTAGTGGATCAGAGGTCCTGGTTCTAGGGATTACATTTAAAGAGAACTGTCCAGACACCAGAAATACCAGAGTCATCGACGTGGTCGATGAATTAAAAGGATTTGGTTTAAATGTCGATGTATACGATTACTTTGCAGACGTAAATCAGGTGAAAGAAGAATACGGATTAGACCTAATTTCGAGTATCACCAAACAATATAAAGCTATTGTATTAGCTGTAGCTCATGAAGAGTTCAGAAATTTAGATTGGAATAAATTTGTTTCCGATAACACAATAATTTTCGATTTAAAAGGTTTTCTTCCAAAAGAAATTGTTTCTGCTAGATTATAACGTAACTTTATAACACGTAATTAAACGATAAAAACTTACCGATGAAAAAACTGATTCTCGTAGGCCTATTATTGGTTGGCTTTGCTTGTAAGAATACTGATAAAGCTGAAATTGAAACTGAAGCGACTACTCAAAATGATACCAAAACCGAAGAGATTGTAGAAAAAAAATATCCTCAATTACCCGAATTTACCAACGAAGTTACTTTTATTCATTACGACGAACACAGTTTTTCTGATGATATTACCTGTGGAGAAATAGGGCTATTTAAAACTCAAACGGGTTATAATTTTTTAGTTTATTTTACAAAGTCTACAAATCTTGATGAATTATCTAATTACAATCTAATTTTTATGATTTATCCAGAAGATAAATCAAAATTAGAGTCTGAAAAAGATCGACAGAGAGGCTTTGAACTGATTAGTGCAAAATGTTATGTCATGATGGATGGCAAAACTCCGGTTGTATTAATTCCAGATGTTAATTTGAATTATAAAAAAATTGAAAAAATAAGATCATATTTACATAACAAGAATGGAATTTTAAATCCGGAAAAACCAAAACTAAGTACAGAACCATTCGAATTGTAAAGTGTTGAGTAAGATACGACATATAGTCAATCGGGATAACACCGTTGCTTTTGTTCTCCTAATTCTTATTTCAAATTTTGCTACAAAAGCACTTAAGGTTGGGTTTCATTCAGAAACCCCAATATATCCAAGCGCCATTGTAAAAGGACTAATAACAACGTACTTAGGGCTGTTTTTTTTACTAGAAGGATATAAAAGTAAACTCGCAAAGCACACCTACATTATTGGAGGTATATTCTTGATTTCTGTTCTAGTCGAAATCGTCACCAATGGATTTAATCAAGACATTTTATACAACAGAGCCTACTACTTTAGTAAAGCAGTATTTTTCTTATTGTTTATTGTTTACTTAGATCGAGTAGTGCCCAATTACCCTAAGGTAATGAAGTTATTATTCCTGATAGCAAAAATCAATTTAGTGTGTATTTTAATCGCTTTTATTTTTGATGTTGAAGTATTCAGGTCCTACAGTAAAAACCGATTTGGACTTAACGGAATTTTCCCCGAACCAGGCTTTGCCAATTATTACTACATGCTATTAATGGCGATTTGTTTTTACCAGGTATGGTTTAATAAATGGAGAATAATCGACGTTGTAGTGGTCTTACTAGGCGGGATGTTTATAGGAACCAAAGCCACTTATTTATTTATAGCACTATTAGGCTATTTAGCCTTACTAAAACTTTTAAAGAAGCCCAAATATCAAATAGGATTTAGTGTGTTCTTTTTGGTTTTAACCCCCTTGATATTTAATAAAGTAATCAGGTTCATTGCAGGGTTTTTTAGCTTCGGACAAGAACTTTTGGATAAAGGCGTACTCACCTTTATTACTTCAACCCGAGATTTGTTATTATATGATGCGATCGATTATATACAAGAACAATGGAATGTAGCAAACTTTTTAATTGGAGGAATGGATTTTAAAATTCATAGAGTTGAATTTGAGTTTGTAGACCTTTTCTTGTTTTTTGGCCTATTAGGAGTTGTGTTTTACCTAGCCTTATTAAAGGCATCGTTTTTTGATAAAAAGAATCATTGGGTATTCAGCGCTTTGATTATTAGTGTTTTATTGATTAGCGCTTTATCAGGAAACTTATTTTTCTCGCTTTCTAACTCTTTTTTCTTTATTTTAGTTTTTAAGCTTATTCAAAATCAAAAAACGAGTATTCACCAAGAATGATAAAAGCCGTAAAAACACTTTTTGTTGAAAAAAGCATGAATTACTTTCTTGTATTGGCTCTCATTAGCTTTGCTTTTATCATGAATATTAGTCAAAAGCTTTCCACACTATTACTAGTGACTTCATTTGGCCTAGCTTTATTAAACTATAAGCACTTTTACAGAAAGAATCTCTTAAAAGGAATGTTTCTTATTCTTGTTTTTATAGTCTATATGTTAGCCTATTATTTCGTCGGAAATGAGTTTGAAATTAAAACAATCGAAAAGCGAGTCTCTCTGATTGCTTTACCGATTATATTTTCTTTAGTAACCATAGATTCCAATGCCTTTTATAATATCTGCCTTTACTTTGTTTATGGAGTTATCCTGGCTGCCGTATTTAATTATATAGAACCTTTTATCAATGATTTTGATTGGAATACCTTTCAATTTATTGAGATTAAAGAGAAGATCGTATTCCAAAAGCACAATTGGATGAATCATTTCTATTCGTTGGAATTCTCCAATTTTTTAGATAGATCTTACTACGGAATTTATGCTTGTTTAGCCATTGCTATTGTTTGGTTTATGCTGAAGTGGAAGATGAAATACAAATTATTAGCAATCTTTTTTCTCCTGATTAATATCTTTTTATCCAATAGTTTGATCGGGATTTTAGGTTTGGGAATCTTATTGTTTTTCATCGTGCTAAAAATGAAAAAACCGATCTTGTTTCTTGGCTTCCCATTATTATTTATTGGGGTTATGATGATTTCACCAAGGTTCAATAAATATGTAGTTGAAATATGGACCTATGCCAATAATATTGATGCCGTTCCAAAAGACTTTTTACGTTTTAGATGGGCGATGTGGGAGTCTACTGTAGAACTCATCAAAGAACAACCAGTGTCAGGTTATGGAAAAGAAGGTTTTGATAAAGCCCTGAAAGCAAAACTGCATGTGAATGTAGGTTGGAGCTATCAGATTTTAGATAATGTGGCCTTTAATGCGCATAATCAATTCCTACAAATATTCGGAGAAACAGGAATCTTTGGATTTTTGGCTTATAGTTGTACATTTCTTGCCTTTCTTTACTGTTTGATTAAACAAAAATGTAAACAGAAGTATTTAAAATATTGCTTTATCGCATTAATTTTTGCCTTTTCCCTTTCAGAAAGTTTACTTGACCGTTACGCAGGTATTTCTTTTCTGTCATTTTTCTATTGTTTTTTTGTGATGAATAGAATGACTAGTTTAAAATGATTAATTTCGCTTAAAATTTGAGATTTTGAAGAACAGCGGACTTTTAAAATTATTGATTCTTTTAATCAAACCCATAGATATCTTTCAGGTTGTTGGCCTTAGAAGTATCAGATGGTTTTTGTATAGAAAATATTATGGCTGTCCGAATCTATATGTAGATAGCGGTGTAGAAATTTCTTCTGCTCATCGTAATAAAAATGCCTATTTCAAGGGAACAGGTAAAATCAACCTGGGAAAAAACGTTTATATAGATTATTCAGGAGGAGTTGAAATTGGTCATGCAGTAGCGGTTTCTTCAGGAGCAAAAATCTTCACTCACAATCACGATATAAATGGGAAATTTAAGGACTGGCAAAAAAACGGGATCACTTATTCAGAAGTAGTAATAGAAGATTATGTATGGATTGGTTCCAATGCTTTGATTATGCCATCGGTAACCAAACTAGGCGAAGGTTGTATTATAGGATCTGGGGCCATCGTCACAAAAGACACCGAGCCTTATGGTATTTATGTCGGGAATCCAGCTAAAAAAATCGCAACAAGAAAGATTGAAGAATTAGATGAATAAAATTCTTTCAATATTGCCTTCCA
>JABSPN010000202.1 GCA_013214425.1 Flavobacteriaceae bacterium
TGATGTCCCAAGACACTTATGGCATTTTTCAAGAAATAGTATTCAAAAATTATTTGCTAGAGAAGACATGAAATTGAAAAAATTTCTTCCAATGAAATTTGATTCCTATTATGTCTCGCTACTGAGTGAAAAATATAAAAATGGTAAGATGAACCCAATTAAAGCTCTTTGGATAGGCTTTCGATCAAATTTAAAGGCAAAAAACACCAAAGAGCACTCTTCTTTAATTTATATTATTAAAAACAATTAATTTATAAGCTTTTCCAAAAAATGCGCTTAGAACTGCTTATATCGCGTCAAAAAAATAAATTATAGTAATTATAAAACAATAAAACTATAATTAAAACTTATATCAATAAATTCTTCTGTCTAAATCCGTACTTTTGCTAGAATTTAAATAGACAGAAAAAACGGTAAAAAAAGTTTATACATGAAAAAATTAGCAATCGTCCTTTTAGGAGTTATGACAGTTACTTCTTGTCAGCAAGAAAAGAAAATTGGTTTTGTAGATAATGTGAAATTAGTAAATGACTATCAGGAAAAGAAAGATGTTGAAGCAGACTATACTGTTCAAATGGAAAGCTTCAGAAAAAGAGCAGATAGTGCTTCTCAAGCATTTCAATTAGAAATTCAACAATACCAGGTAGAGTTTGCTAATATGGCAGCAGCTAAAAGACAAGAAGCTGAACAGTTATTAGGAAAAAAGCAACAATTTTTACAGCAACAATTTCAAGGTGAAGAGCAAGAAATCGCAAGAGCTGGACAAGTAAAGAATGACACGATTATTTCTAAAATTAAGCGTTTTGTTAAGCAATATGGAAAGGATAATGGCTATACTTATATCTTAGGTGCTAATAATGTTGGAAGTGTGATGTACGGATCTGATGAAAACGACTTAACACAAACAATTCTAGAGGCTTTAAACAAAGAATATGAAGCAGAGAAAAACTAATAATAAACAGATTAACAGTATTATATAATATCAAAACGACTCAATTGAGTCGTTTTTTTATTCGTATATTCTAATGATTTCTCCATTTATTTTTCCTTCAACACTTTTCATATAACCATTCACGACCTTAGGCATAGGAATCGGGTTATGACCAGGAAAATAGTCTTCATATTTTTTAGCAGCATCCATTACCAAACCAGAAGAAACTACGTTTAATCTTATATCTTCTAACTCCAAAACAGCGGCTTTTACAAAACTGTGAATCGCACCATTTACCATAGCCGCACTGGTAGTCATTGGGACAGGATCGTCGGCTAAAACACCAGTAGTCAAGGTGATAGATCCACCCTTATTTAAATATTCCTTTCCTATTTTGACCAACATAATCTGGCCCATTAATTTGCTTTTCAGGCCAATATAGAAATCGTCTTCAGATAGTGTATCAAAATAATCCCATTTGGCTTCTCCAGCAGCACAAACGATAGCATCTACAGCACCTATTTGATCAAACATTTTTCTAATTGAATTAGAATTGGCAATGTCAACCTGAATATCTCCGGTATTTCGTCCAGCAATAATCAATTCATGCTTTTCGGAAAGCTTTTTTGTGAGTACTTTTCCGATAGTTCCGTTGCCTCCAATAATCAGTATTTTCATGAGTCTTTTAATTTGTTTTTGTGCTTAGAATATACCTGTTCAATATAAGCTGTACAGCCCTTAGTAGTTTTTCTAATTAAGGCTTGTTTAGCTCCTTCCAGATCTTTTTTAAGTTTATCCTGAGACAATTTAAACTTCCCTTCCCAAGCTGTAATTTCAATAGCAAACCCTTGAATATATTTTATAAAATGATTCATCTTTTCGTTTTCCTTATTGAGCTCAAATCCGCCTGGTTCTTCAAGAAAATCATTCATTTCAATTAAGCTGTCCATTACGCTATTCTTATCTTTTATTAGAGTCGCTTTTCCCTTTACATGCACTTTAACATAGTTCCAGGTAGGCAGTTGTTTTGTGGAATAATAAGTGGGAGAAATATAACAATCTGGACCATGAAAAACAACATCAACATATTGATTATCAAGTAATTCATAATGTTTATTATTCTTATCGATATGACCAATTAATGAACCTAAATCAGCATTTTCCTGATATACCAAAGGCATATGAGTTATAACAGGTTCATTGTTTTTTACTGAAATAACTGTAGCTAAAGGAAATTCCTTCATGGTTAAAACAGCATTTTCATAATTTAATTCCTGATGTAGATTAGGCGGATACATAATTGATAGATTAAGGTGTTTGTATTTGAATTTTTTCAGAAGTAATACTACTAAAACAAATACCATCCATAAAATAGAAATAGGCATCATAGCGCTCATTTTCACTGAATTTTTCCAAGGCAATTTTAGCAATAATTTCTTTGGAAGAGTTAGATTGAATGGTAAAATTCAATTTGGATAAAAAATGATTTTTAACTTCGTTATCCGCATTAATTGTATGAATTAATAATGACACATTATCAAAAACTAATTCACGATTTCTATGGTTCTTAATTGCTAATTCGAAAATATGTCTACCATTTTTAATTTCCTGACTCTTGATTTCCGTTTTAATATTGAGAAAAGAATTCAGTTCATCAACCTCTAGATAATGAACCTCCTTCCCCATTCTTGTTATTAAAGCAGTACTTTTTGGAAATGGCTTATCCTTAACAACTAGCACATCTTTGCCCTGTAGTTGATCCTCATAATTCCTGATTTCATATTCCGATTTTTTTCCAATTCCTGGGTACAAAGCAACGCCCTCTTTATCTTGAGAATAAAAAGAATATAAAGGAGCTTCTCGCAATTGTTTTTCGAATATAACAGGTCTATTGTAAGCGATTTGTTCTATATCTTCTGCCCAAAGTGCTCGATCATGGTAGTAGTCAACATTTAAATTATTAAAAGGGAAAATATGGAAACTCAGATACAATCTAAACATGAGAATCAATAGCGCGAAAGGTATCCCGATTCTCAGGAAAATACGCTGCTTATTTTTTTCGGATACGTAGCGAACAGTTAAAATTAATAATGGAAAAATAGCTAAAGAAGTCCAGTGTAAATGCACAAACCCTCTGATAGACATCAATAAAAAGAAGCCAAATATTCCAATGATCAGATACTTTAATGTTTTGTCAAATTGCGTTTTAACTTTATACAAAAATGCCAGTACAATAAAAGGACCAATCACAACAATTTGTTGTGTTATATACTGAGTAATATAATCAAATTTAAAGGTCCTCGCCCTTCCCTTTAAATGGTAAGTAAACGAAACAAAATCATGTTCTATTTGCCATAATAAATGAGGAATATAAAGTACAACACTTAAAGCAACAAACACATAAAACTTTAGATTTTTCAGGAGTCTCCAATTGGAAATTAATACAATTGGCACCAATAAAACAGCATGGTATTTGGCATAGAGCATAAGGGCTAAAGCGATACCCATTACTATTGTAGAAAACCAATCTTTTCTCTCTAAAAATCGTTTGTAAGCCCATAAAAATAAAACCGAAAAAGCAATTAACGGACTATCGGGAAAAGCGATGAATGTGATATAATTAAATAGAGGGAATGCTAATAAGGCAATATAGATTGTTTTCTCTTTTAAAACCCGTTCAGGAAAGAGTTTAAAAAACGGAAACAAGCTAAGAGAAATAAGTACGATATTAAATAAACGTACCCCTAATTCCGAAGAAAATATTGCCGACCCCAGCTTTATAAATAGCGCCAATAAAGGAGGATGATCATAAAATCCCCAATCCAATTGAGAGGCATAAAACCAATAATACCCTTCATCACTGGTAAGTTCTGTGGTGGCTGCCTGGAACAGATTCAATAGAAACCAAAACAGAATAAAATGATAGTATTTGAATTTCATAAAACTAACCTCTTAATAGATTAATTGTGACAGTCGCCAAATCGTTATTTGGGAATTTTCTAAACAAGGTTTCGTCTGGAAATAAACCAGCTTCTTTTGCAATTTTTTGAAAGACATCAACTTCAACTATATATTGATCAGAATAACCATGTGTAGCATCATAGGCCGTGGCCGGACTTCTTCCAATATTTTCAGCTATTAATTCAGGAGCAATAGTATGTAATTCAATTAACAACAAACCAAAAGTTTTTACATAAGGCTCCCAGTTTTTTAGATGTTCTAATAAAGAATCTTCTACTAAATTGTTATTAATTCTTCTTCCCTTATAAGCATAAGACCCAGTAGAAATACTTGTTCGATCTGGGTTTATTGTATCTGGATCCTTCCATATTCTGTTATGATCTAAAAAGGTTCTAACGTTCAACAATTCTTTTAAGTTGATATCATAATTTTCTTGAAGGTCTTTGGCTAGTAATTCAGGTTTTCCAATGTCACCCCACATAATTTTGGCCCAAATATCGGCTTGAATCAGATTGGCTCTGGTGATTTTTAAAGCGGCTTCATTATAGTCAACACCCACTAAAAATAAAGGATATTCATCGAGCATTTTACCTCTTTTTGTTTGGCGTTCAATTACCTCAAACAAGTGTTGTAAGAAAGCTCCATTTCCGCAACCCATGTCCAGAATCCCTTTGGGTTGTTCATCGATAGGTTTATTAAATAATTCGATGATAATCTCATCAACAATTTTGAAGTATCCAGAGTGAGCTCCTCCACTACCCCAAACATTCATTTCACGGTCTACATGCTGTTCGGTTTCACCTTGGGCGACAGCCAATGTTTTTGCGTCGCCAAAAATAAAATCGTCTAGTTTTCTAAAGGTTGGAATATAAGAAACGGTCACTCCATAAGCAGTGGCTCTTTTGGCAAAAAACATGCCTTTTTCAGTGAATTTAAACGTTTGATTAAGTTTTGTAAACCAACCTAAATGACTAAAAAAGTCTAGAATTTTTCTAAAACTTTTGGGGTCTTTATGGAATTCTTCAGGCTTAAAAGAAGCTTCCATGAAATACTTATGAAACATTCCGTTCATGGCTAAGCGAACAATTGTAGGACCAACAATCTGTCCTTCAATATGTTTAAGAATCTGTTCTTGAATTGCCTTGATATTTGTGTCTTCGGAAAGTGTTATATCATAAAGATTTTCGTACTTATTCATAATCTTTTCCAGAACCAGAAACGGCTCTAATTCGAATTTTCTAGGATGAAATTTTTCCGAAAACTTTAAAAGATAAACCACATCTTCATAGAGATGGGCATGGTTAAAAGCTACCTTGCTGTTCGCATTAGCAGAAAAGGTAATAGAGTCTATTTGATTATCTACAGTTTGTTCCAGCCAACCTTGAGAACAAAGAATTCGCAAAGCTACATTGAGATAGCCTTCATTGGCTTTAAAATGAGTTACCAATTCATGTAAGGAAACTGACTCTTTTTCCAGAATGTAATTTAAAACACCCTTTTGTTCCAGAGCGTAAACTGAAGGAGCTATGGCAATACCATCTAAATGACGAAATAAATCAGAACGATAAGCACGACTTTGTTCTTTTGTTAACATATATAAGACCCAAGGTTAGACATAAGACTAACTTACAACAAAAACCCCTTTTTTACAAGCGTATAAAAAGGGGTTTACAAACAAACAAACCACTTTTGCCAACTAAAAACTTCGCACTAGTTTCTTCCAGCTAGGATTAATTTTTTCCAGTATTTCGAGTGAGTTTCTAGGCTAGACATCTTACACCAATTCCCATATAACAAACACCAGTTTCATTAATAGAGATAACATTCTTAGTGGTATTGTTTCGAATAGTATTCAAAGTCTCTGCATCATGATTCATAATGAACACAGGCACATAAATATTGTTGTAGGTTAAGAGCGAATTGAGATTAATTCCCCACAATGAAACGATACCTCCAGAAGAGCTGTCATTAAAGACTACCGGAACCTCCACAATGGTAATACCAGAAAAAGAAGATTGAAGCTTTTTCAACAACTTGTTCTTATAAGAAGTATTAAGACCTAAATTAGGAGACTGGTTGGTGAGCAACAGCTATTGACCCCCTCCTCCATGTTTTGACACACATCTTGATCTACAAGG
>JABSPN010000203.1 GCA_013214425.1 Flavobacteriaceae bacterium
AACTCACTAGTAAATACGCTTCTGTTTTAGTTCAAATCAAAAGAAGAAACGGAAGTTCATTCAAAAAACAAGGTGATCGTTTTGTTATGAATACTCAATCAAATCAATCTAATCAAGTACTTAATGCTGTTCCTATTGGGCAAAATCAATTAGGTAATCCAGGTTATGGCAATCCAAATGGTCAGTTATTCGGCTTGGGAATAGGTCAGATCATGCAAATGACTAAGGATGAAGCCGAATTGAATCTTTTAAGGGAGCAAAAAGAACAATACAAAGAGATTATTGATAATCTCAAACTTGATAACAAAAAACTTCAACTTGAGAACTTAGAACTCAAAACACAAGTTGCTACAAAAGACGGTCAGCATGATATTGATATTCAAAAAGTAAAAGCAGATCAGAAAAACTTCATGGAAAGCCCAGCTTTTCTTGCATTAATAGAAAAACTAGCTCCACTAGCAATCGCAAAAATAGGTCCAAATCCTGGTCTTGGCAATCCAGGATCCCAGCAAACAAACCTATCACCTGCTCTACAACAGTATTCAAGCATGAATATTGACGACAATATGACTCAATTTTTCATTCAGCTTTATCAAATGATTAATGAAAATGAAGGCTTTTCAAAAGAATTATTAGAAATCTATAATAAATATAAAGCAAATGGGCAATCTGAAAATTAAAGGGAAAAACCCAATCGAAACCAATCAAAGACTAGAAGCACTGGAGTCTATACAAAAACTTGATACCTCAGAGCTTTTAAAACTTAAAAAATTAGCCGAAAGCGATACGGCTCGATCATTCTTAACGGATAATTGGGATATGCTTGAGAGCTTAACAAATCAATAATTATGGCAGGTAAATTAGGAAACCCAGGTGCGATAGTAGGGGCTCAACTGGCCTCAGATTTTGCTAAATCTGACCAAGGAAAGAAAACCATTAGCCAAGGCGTAACTGCTTTAAAAGTAATAGTTATTGGCGCTGGTATATTTGTTCTCGGAAGATTAGGGTTACAGCAATTAAAGAAAATCAGGAGGAATAACTTCCTTAATAACAATGGTACAAAACCTGCAACAATTGCTGCTATAGTTTTCCATAACTCAATGTTTACGACAACTTTTGATATCCTTGGGTTTGACTTTAGTATTCCTGATGGCACTGATGAAGATGCATTAAATAATTTAGCACTTCAAATTCAGAATATTGATGAAGTTTCTAACGCATATAAAATCATTTTTGACAGAAATCTTATTCTCGATATTCAAAATGAACTCAATGTTTCCGAACTAATTGCATTTTTTAATCGCTTACAAGCAGATGGAGATTTTGATCCAGGTGATTCAACTCCCGTTGATGATATTGTTCCTTTTTTAATTGGACAAGATATTTATGTGAAAAATCCAAATGGTCTTGATCTTGAAGAGGTTGATTCTGATAATAACCCGACAGGCGAATTTGGAGGGGCTTATGTTTTCGGAGAAAAAATAGGAGAAATAGAAGACGTGATCATTGATCTGGATTCAAATGTTATTTACTATATCGTTGATCCTTCCATTTTACCATTCTCTACAAACGTAATAGTAGATCATAGACAAGTAACAAACAGAGATCCAAATGAATAATTTAAACACAAATTTAACAGCATTAATGGGACAAATATTTGATTCTGATTTGGCTCCTGTTTCCAATGTCATAATAAGTGTTAATTCTAATCAATACTTTTCTGATAACAACGGAATGTACTCAATTCCTGTATCAATTCAGGATAAAGATAAAACAGTCACTTTTTCTAAATCAGGATTTTCAAATATTAACAGGTCAATTAGATCTATTAGTGAAGATCCAGTTGTTGTATTACCAATTAATTCAGCAGTAAAAACAATCACGCTTTCAGCAAGAGTAATCAATCAAGATTTTCAACCTCTTGAAAACGCAAATGTTTCTATCGTTGGAACCTCTAGGGGAACAATAACCAATTCTGATGGATTTTTCACTTTAGGTGATGTTAATCTTGATGACTTGATCTTTATAGGTTATGCTGGACTGCAATCTGTTGAAGAAATAGCCAGTGAGATCAACGGTGAGGAAGTAATTCTTTTCACTGAAGTTTTGGATCCAGTTATTATTGAGGCTCCTAAGAAAAAAAGTAATGGTCTTGCATGGCTTTTGGCTCTCTTGGGAGTTGGAGGAATAATTGCTGTTTCAAGCAACAAAGACGGGCAATTAGGAAAGCCTAAACCACCAAAGAAAAAGAAAAAACAAGTAGTTGAATTATAATGCCAGCATTCAATAATACAAATATCGAACTCATTCCAGATTTTCCTTATGATTTAGGAGATCCTAATTCTCTTTTGTTTCAAACAGATCAAACCATCTTGACAACAAATTTGAATCTTCAGGAAATAGTACCAAATCAAAAAGAAAGAGGTTGTGATTCTAGGGGGTGTGGTCATTTTGGAGCACCAAGAGGAGGAGTTGATGGAGCGCATCAGGGGTTTGATATTATTGCAACACCTGGTACAAAAATTTATTCACCAATTGATGGGGTTGTAGAGCGATTTCCTATTCCCTATCCTGATGATCCAAATTATTCAGGAATTGAGATAAGAAACGGAAACGTTAAAATCAAAATCTTCTATGCTTCAGCAACAGTTCAAATTGGTCAAAATCTAAAAACAGGTGATCCAATTGCCATAGCTCAGGATATAAGTGCTAAATATGATGGTATTACTCAGCATGTTCATATTGAGGTATATGTTAATGATATAGTCATTGATCCTGAACCACATTTTACACGAAAGTTTAAACGAAACAACGCTCAATTATTTCTTGGCTTAGGCTTTGGGTTAATAGTTGTCGCTGTTGGAATAAAAGAGTTTTTATAATGGGAGTATTAGGGAAAAACACACAAGGGACCTCAGGAACTTCAATTGTTGATGCAATTATTCAACCTGAAGTAGAATTTGAGCATCAACCAACAGCTGGAACTTCTTCACCTACTCCAATTTGTAAGAGCATTTTGATTAACAGTTTGAATGGTAAAAATACAATACAATTTCCTGACGGTAGCAGTTTTGAAATTGGTACGGGATCAAGACTTAAAACAATCAATCTTTCAGGAGTTAAGCTCAACTATCAAGATGGAGTTATTCCTGAATTAATCATCTCAGGAACTGGAAACTTTCAATGGATTGTAATTGATAAAATCACGCAATAATGAAAAATATATTATTAATCATACTTTTATTTTGTTCAATTGCTTCCGCACAAGTTGGAGGTGAGGGAAATGACAATCAAAACTATTTTGGGACAATACTTCCGATAGATCCATTTTACAATGACAATGATATATATTTTATCACTGATACGGGTGATGAAACAGGTATTGTATTAGCAAAGTATCGTTTTGATGCAGATTCCCAAACGTGGATTGATGTTACTGATAAAGTATCACCTTGGGACAATCCTGATGATTCGATTGCATTACAATCCAGTACAAACATTAAATACGATGAAGGTTTTGTAGGAATTGGAGTTAAAAATGCAACTGCTCCGCTTCATGTTGGAGCAACATTACAGGAAAACTCTACTTATCGTGGAATGCTTATCGAGTCACCAACAGATGATAACTTTTGGGGAGCAATTACAATTCAAGCAGGAACAACTAACAATCAAAGGCGGTATTTTGAATACAAAAACCATTTAGGCCAGCGAACTAATCTACTTGGGTTTAATGCTATCAATTCATTCATTGCCTGGGATGCAATAAATCAATATCATTTTTTTACTGCTGATTCTGGATCCAATACACGAATCAACGCTGGACCAGGTAATTTTGGGATTAATTTCGGAGTTGATCAAAACCCAACAGGAAGCGGAGGAATTACCATTTATGATGGAAGTATTGGAGGCACATTCCCTACCAATGCCTATGCAAGAATAAACACAGTTGGAGTAAGTAGTCAAAACGGAAAGTTTGTACAGGCCTTTGCGCCCAATAATTCCGATTATACGCGATTATTTACTCAAAACACTAAATCCTACATAAGAGGAACTCAGGTTTTAGAAATATCAACAGGCGGTAACGAAATCCTATTTTCAGGATCTACTTTTGGGGATAAAATGAAGTTTGATTTATCTACTGGTGAAGTTTCGTTATATGATTATGGTTTAGGGAATTTTGACGATCCAAATCCAGCCAGATCTTTAGGAGTTGATCCCTCTGGAAATCTTGTTGAATTCACTCCAACAATTGTCCCTGTTAGTTCTAAAGTTTTAGATACTGGACTTAACTCAGGAACTCAGGACACAAATTATCCAACAGAAATATATCAGTGGGGTAATTCAGGAATTAACGGAACTTATATCAGTATTGTCAATAGTGATCAGGAAATAGTTTTTAATCAACCTGGTCAATACAACATCAACTCTTCATTAAGAGTAACTAATGCTACGGCTAATAATAGATCTAAGTTTCAAATAGAAATAACGCACTATGACTCCGGTGATATAGTTAAAGCTGTGTATAAGGGATCTGAATCATACATTAGGGATGATGTTGTTACTTATGATGATGGAGCAAGTGCAATTTTTACCTCAATAGTAGCTGAAATAGGCGATTATATTACCGTTTCCTCTAACCGATTACATTCTGAAGATCCTACAGATGATAATCCAGCAAATCTTACAGAATCTAATTTATTGATTCATTTTTTCGAGTATAAAATCAATAATCAATAACTATGAAAGAATTAAGGTTCGATATTATAGGTCAGTTAAAAAACATAAGAGATTATGTTGTCGCTAGTGTTATTTCAGCACAAGATCAAATTGTCTTGTCATTTCAACTACTAACAGGAGAAGTGACTCCAACGGAAGTTGCAACAGAAGTCACATTTATCAGAAATGTCTACGATGCTTATAATCTGGATCACGATCAGGTAATAGCCTTAACAGATTCGGAACTTGAAAATTATCAAATACCAACAACTTTTAAAAGCTAAAAAATGTCGAAAAGAATTAGAGAGAATATTGGAATATGGTTTTTTCTACTAGTAGGAATGTTATTAATCATCAAGCAAGTATATAAATACTTCACTAATCAATTAACCTTTACAGCAGACGAATTAATTGTCCTAATTGTAGGTTGTGTAGTGATTTTTATTCCCAAGGCTTTAGCTGAAATATTTAAAAATTTCATTGATCAAAAACTAAACAATAAAAATGAACAATAAGATCGAATTCATATCATTTGTTTGTCAGATAATATTTGCTGGTTATTGGGGAACTTTATTTGAAGATTTTCTTGTAAAAACCTTAATGACAACAGGAGCTTTATTAATAGCTACAATTGTTGTGGTTCCATTTAGAAAATGGTATGAGAAGTTCCTGGCTAATCGTAAAAGCTAAAAATCATGAATAGTGTAATTGAAATAGCTCTTAGTCAATATGGAGTACAAGAATTCGCTGGATGTAAACACAATCCTGTAGTTATGAAATATTTTAGTGAATCTGGTCATGATTGGGTTCCAAATGATGAGACTCCATGGTGTTCAGCTTTTGCAAATTGGGTTATGAAAAAAGCAGGAAAAAGAACCACTAATAAATTAAACGCCAGAAGTTGGGAAAAACTTGGAGTTGAAACAACAGTTCCTGAAGTTGGAGATATTGTTTTTCTATGGAGAAAATCAATTGATTCCCCATACGGTTACGTGGGGTTTTTCATTAAAGAAGAAGGCGATAGAATATATGTTTTAGGTGGTAATCAAAGTAATTCAGTTTGTATCAAACCTTATTTAAAATCGAGATTATTATCGTACAGAAAAATTTAAGATCATGAGAATAACAAACCTTTCAGAAAACTTGCTGATCATTATTGTTGCAACACTTGTTGGAGGTGTCATTGGTTATGTTGCCTCGCTTACTGCAACTACT
>JABSPN010000204.1 GCA_013214425.1 Flavobacteriaceae bacterium
AATTATAAAAATGGAGTAATATACCCAACTAGTTACTTTCATATATAGAAAAAAGTCAACTTTAATGGTTGGCTTTTTTTGTTATGATATAGTATCTTTAAAAACTATACAAACAAACTAACACTATGGAAAAAATAACTTACCCAATTAAACATTCTAAAGACGCTATACTTTATACTATTTCGCAATTTTTTGAAAGAGCTGCTTATTATGGGATTAGAGCTTTAGTTGTAATTTACATGACTGATTTATCCTTAAATATGGAAAATGAAAACGCTTTAGAAGTCTATGGTTGGTTAGCTTTTAGCCTTATTCCTCTAAATCTGGTTGGTGCGCTTATTGGAGATTTAATCATTGGTCATAAAAAAACACTCATTATTGGAAATCTATTTCAAATTTTAGGTTGTTTGGCTCTATGTATTGAATCGAAAACTGGTTTTTTTATTGGTCTGGGAAGTATGGCTATTGGCTCAGGGATATATTCACCAAACATTAAAGCAGCCTATGGAAAACAATACTTAGATAAAAAGCAACTTCTTTATGGAGCTTTTACCTTATTTTACATGCTCGTTAATTTAGGCGCTTTTGTTGGAATCATGTTAATTGGTCGTATAGGCGAAGAATTCAGTTATATATTTGGTTTTTTAGTTGGAGCAGTGTTTTCGATCTTATCATTAATAATGATATTCTTAACTTCTGGATTAAAAACTTCTTCAGAAGAAGAAAACTTTACTATGTCTAAACGATTTTCTGTTATTGCAATAACTATAGTTATTGTGGGTCTTTTTTGGTCTATCTATGGGTTTACAGCAAATAGTATTACTGAAATTCAAATGTTAGTTAGCAATTCAATTCCCGAAATATCATGGACAATGTTCCAATCGGTAAACGCAGTAAGTATCATTGCTTTTGGGATCATTTTTACTATTATATGGTCGATGTACTATAATAACGCATATATAAAACTTGGAGCAGGTTTTATTCTAGCTGGAATTGGTTTAGCGCTCTTAATGGTTGAAATTTCATCGATTTATAATTTAGTTCCCGCATTAATATTTATAGCGTTTGCCGAAATCTTAATCGCTCCAGTTATTCAATCAATAATTGTTAGATATACAAGGCCTAAATACTTAGCAACAATTTTTGCTATAGCTACCATTCCTCCAATGCTATTTAACAAATTGGTTAATTTGAGTTCTGAAACACTCTATGGTAAAGAAACCTCGTTTTTCTTATCAACAGGAACAGTCGCTATGCTTTTAGCAGGTATCGTTGTCTTAGTAATAAGGAAAATTAATTCTCAAAAAGCTTAGTAATACTCAAAGTGATATTCCTCAACAATACCATAGCGATCACGCACAACAGTTACTGGGTAATCATCACCGTTATAGGTATAATCAAATGTGATTGGAACTGGGTCGGTTAGATGAGTCCCTGTTATAATCAACGGATTGTTTGGACAATAGCGCAACCACCTCATCACTTGCATTGAGCTTCCGGGATTCCATGACATGTTGGTGTGCATGAGAGATGCATCGTAAAACAATTGTACTGGTGAGTTATGAAATATGGAATTAAACGCATTATTACTTGAGTCATATGTCATAACAAAAGTTGTGCTTCCTGTTGGCACGCCTGTATCAAAATCAAAATAATCTGTAGTAACTTCCGAGATGTTTTGATTCGAATCATAGGTAAAATTACTTACCGTATGCGTATTAAAAAAACGTAATTCAAATCGTATGACTTGCGTGTAATTAATATCTGGAAACGTAAAATACTCTTCTTTAAAAGGGGTAATCATATCAGGCAAAGTATACATTTTCTAATGATTTTAGGCCCATCGTAGACAATCTCAATCACCCTGTTGTGATCGTAACCAATCCCCGTAGCATATTGATCCATTGAAGTTAATTTCCCGTTCTGATCATAATTATAGTCGAGTTTAGAATACGCATCAATCCCAAATTCTTCTTTAGATATCAATTGGCCATCGTCATTGTAGGAATATTGAGTCCCAAAAGTTTCGTTTAACTGTAAGGGAAGCCCTTGAGCATTAAAATTGTAGTCATCATTATAAGAAGGTGAGCTAATTGTTTTTAAAATTGAAATTGGTGGAGCAACAGTTTCTGGTATAGCATCATCATTACTACACGAAAATAAAAGGCAAATAGCCAAAAGAGAATATATGTATTTCATCATAGATAAGTTTTGTTATCTATAAAATTATAAATTTTTAGAAAGAATTCTAAATTCTCTTGGTGTTTTCTCTGTATAGCGCTTAAAATACTTGACGAAATTGGTGGGTTCGTCAAAACCAAATTCTGTGGTAAGTTGTTTGATTGGAGTAGCACTAGTTACCAACTCTTTTTTGATCGCTAACACCAAATAGTCATTGATATAATCTTTTGCCGTAACGCCTATTACCTTCTTACAAATCTCGTTTAAATGCTTATAGGATATATTGAGTTCTTCGGAATAGTCCAACGCATTTCTGCTCTTTTTATGCTTATAAGTGAGTAGGTGATCAAAATGTATAAAGGCTTTAAAATAGTTTTCGGTAAAACTTCTTTTATTCTTAATTAAACGATCACATTTCAGGAGTAAAATCTGCAGTTGTTGCTTGACTATTTCGATGTTCCAGTTGGCTTTATGGTTTTTTATTTCCTTGTATAAGTTCAATAAAAAACCATAGATGTTTTCCTCAGAAGTCTGCTTTTCCTTCAGTAAACTATTCTTGTTCTTTTTGAATGTTTTGAAAGTCAATTCATCAATACTATTGTCATCAAAAAACAAAACAAACCCTTCACAAGACTCATCCATTACATTCGTTAACAACTGATTTCTATCAAAGGTCAATAACGAACCTTTATCGATTTTATACACAGTAAAATCTATTGTGATATTTCCAGCTGCTTTGGTAAAATAAAAGAATCCAGATCGGGTTAGTTGCGTATAGTTCGAATTACTTTCTTTTGAAATCAGTTCAGACAAACGGACAATGTCAATAGTATGCACTTTCATATTTATTCTTCTTGACTATATTTAATCTTTCTTAATATTCTCAAGACCTCTTTAAAGTCTTGATACAATTCTTCTGAATGCTTTTTAAAGTAAGCTTTTCCTTCTATCAGTTTTTCATTTGCATCGTCAAAACCATTCAATTTAAGCAACAAATAAGATGATGGTAAATTTAACACATCTTCTTCTTCGTTCTGAGTAAGTGAAGCACCTTTTTTTAACTTAGTTATTAACGCATTATTGGAATTGTAAAGATGAAAGAGTTCCTTTTTATCGAAAACAGGGGGCTCAAATAAAAACTCAGAAGCAATATTGTAATTTCCATTTTCAGAAAAGTGAATGATTTGTTTTTCAAGAGGAAAACGCTTTAAATTATTGTTGATCCCTAGCGAGATGTATTCAGTAATAATAAAAGAACTGGAGTTATAATGAATAGACACCTCATCCAAGGAAGAATAAAATAACTTAATCTGTTCGTTAATCATTTCAATATCTACTCGTGAAAAGAATTCTTCTCCCGCAACAGTTTTCTTAATACCAGCCCAACACAAAATAAATTGCTCTTTAAACACCTTGTATTGAGTGGTGCGTTTTTTATTCTTACGCATAAACTCCAACACCCCTTCTAAAGTATGTTCAATATTGTTTTTTGCTCTATTTTCAATTGCCTTTACAATATGAGAATTGACATCTTTCAACTCAAAATCATATTGCATCAAAGCCGAATTACTCCCTACCCGCTTGTAGATATAGCTGGAATAATACTTATGGATCGATTTTTTAAACGAGGATATTGTATTGTCAACTTTAGGCTTAATGGTTACCAGACCTATTACTTTGTTCTTCGGAAGTGTTGGAAAAGGAATGTTTTCGTACTGAATCAAAGGCGGGTGAGCCAAATAAGCATTAACCAAATTCTGAATTTTACTATCGTCAAAAAAGTCAACTCCAGAAAGTTTATTTGCTTCATCCTCTACTCCAACAACAATAAAAGAATTGTTCTTCGGATTGGCATTAGATAAAGCACAGATATGTTTTAAAAATTTCGCTTTGCCCTCTTTATTATGTAGGTTTAATTGACGCTTTTTATCATAAAAACTATTCTCATCATTATGAGCCAGTAAGTTTTTAATAAGCAGTCTTTTGTTAATCATAATAAATCAATTTCTCGCTTTATATTTTCTCTTGCTTTAGACTCAAATTGGTTACAATACAACTCAGTAAAATAAATACGTTCTCTTTCCATAAAGCGTTTCAATACTTTTTTTCTTCCCGGATTATATACCGACTTAGGATACATACTATATTCTCTTCTTATTGCCTCAGTATACTCATAATAGACTTCCCAACTCTTTCCTAAGATAGACAAATCAAAGTCTAACAAAAAGGCATTATCCTGATTTTCATTTAAGAGAATTTGATGCTTTTTAGTCGACAAAATCAGCTGTTTCGTTTTTGCTATTACTTCGGAAGAACAACCTAATTGTGACATATCATTAACTGCATAGTCAGCACTTTTTTCTTCATTATCCTGAAGCTTCGCATTGTAAATTACATCATGATACCAGATAGCAAATTCAACAGACACAACATCATTTAGCTGATCTGGATAAGTTTTAGCTTGACTCAACATACTGTCAATATGCCGAATATTATGATAATATCTAGCCTCATCTTGGTAATGCTTTAGAATAGCTTCCAAGCTATTCTTAGAAATAACATCATCTTTTCCAATTAAAGAAAACCATCTATCTTTTATCTGTTCCAGTTTCATGATTTATTCACCACAGTACTCGTCGCTTGAGCAGTACAGGTCACTACTAAATCAGCGACACAAACATGAGCAGGTCTTGCCACTACAAAGCCAATGATATCGGCAATATCATTCGCCAATAAAGGCTCAAAACCCTGGTATACTTTAGCCGCAGCCTCTTTATCTCCTTTAAATCTTACTTCAGAAAATTCAGTCTCCACCATTCCAGGATGAATTCCTGTTACACGAATTCCAAACGGATTCAAATCCAAACGCATCGATTTATTAATTGCATCCACAGCGTGTTTGGAAGCACAATACACATTTCCGCCAGGATACACTTCCTTTCCAGCAGTTGAACCTATATTGATGATATGTCCTGACTTTCTTTCTGTCATACTAGGAATAATCGCCTTGCTCACATATAGCAACCCTTTAACATTAATATCAATCATTGCATCCCAGTCTTCAATACTTCCATCCTGGATCGCATCTTTCCCATGAGCATTTCCAGCATTATTAACTAAAACATCTATTGTAGAAAACGCCTCAGGCAAACTAAAAATTGCATCAAATACCGCTTTCTGATTTCTAATATCAAACTGAAGTGTTGTGACATCTGTAACCTGACTCAATTCACTTTTGAGTTCATCCAGTCGATCTTGTCTCCTTCCACAAAGTACTAATTGATATCCTTTTTGAGCTAATTCTGAAGCCGTAGCCCAACCTATTCCGCTTGTTGCACCTGTTATAAATGCAGTCTTTTTCATCTGTTATATTTTCCTTAAAACTATCAATTTTTAACCAATCTTTAACAAGGATTACTGCTTTATTTTTTCAATTTGCAACATATAATTAGGAATGTTAAATTCGTAGCTCAAAATTTACTTTAAATGAACGATCAAACCGCTACAATCGATATCAGATCGATTAATGAAAAAATAGAACGAGAAAGTGCTTTTGTGGACTTGCTTACTATTGAGATGAACAAAGTAATTGTTGGTCAAAAGCACATGGTAGAAAGGTTGTTAATTGGCCTTTTAGGACAAGGTCATATCTTACTGGAAGGTGTCCCTGGATTAGCAAAAACTTTAGCCATCAACACGCTTTCAAAAGCCGTAAAGGGAAGTTTCAGTAGAA
>JABSPN010000205.1 GCA_013214425.1 Flavobacteriaceae bacterium
ATCCAACATATCACTTAACTCAAGCCGATGCAGATAACAATGTAAATGCGATTGCTACACCTAACGCTTTTGCTAATACGGTTGCTAATAATCAAACAATTTTTGTCAGGTTAGAAGACTCTGTAAATGGCTGTGTGAATACAGCTCAATTAAACTTGGTAGTAGTTCCAGTTCCGAATTTAAATACGTATACGCTAGTACAGTGTGAAGTAGATGCAGTGATTGATGGACTGGCATTGTTTACCTTATCTGAAGCAAACGCATCATTGATAACTGTAGGAGTTGAAACTGATTATATTTTTAGCTATCACTTAACTCAAGCCGATGCAGATGGATTTGTTAATCCATTACCAAATAATTACAATAACATAGTGCCTAACCAGATTGTTTTTGCCAGAGTGCAAGAAAATGCAACTGGCTGTTACAATGTAACACAAGTTACGTTAAACGCGGTAAGTAATGCGGTACCAGCAGCAGTATTAAATCTTTGTGATAACGATGGAAATGGGACGGAAGATTTTATTTTAAGTAACGCCAATGCTCAAATTATTCCATCAATACCAGCGGCAGCAATAATTACCTATTATTTCTCTGAGTTTGATGCACAACAAGAAATTAATCCATTGCCAAATGCCTATACGAGTATTGCGGCAGTTCAGGTAATTTATTATAGAGTTGAAGATGGGAATGATTGTTATGGGATAGGAACTTTAACACTGAATTCAAATCCATTACCATTGGTGACAGCGATTACGCCTTTTAATATGTGTAGTGACGATGGAGTCAGTGCAATTTTTGATTTTACTTCAAAAGAAGCTGAAATATTGAATGGTCAAACTGGAATGACTGTTTCGTATTATCCCACTTTAGCGGATGCTACTGCAGGAATGAATGCGCATCCAGTTGTTTATGGTAATGTGGCTAATCCTGAAACCGTTTTCGTAAGAATTGAAGATGATATCACAGGATGTTTCTCGACAACAAGTTTTGAACTAAATGTAAATCAGAACCCAAGCGTTGTAAACCCAACACCTCTAAATCTTTGTGATGTTAATAACACAGGGGACATGATTGAAGATTTTGATTTAACGGTTAAAAACAATGAGATAAGTGGTGGTGATACAAATTTAGCAGTGACCTATTATCCGACTCAAGTTGATGCCGATAATGAAATAAATGAGATCACAGGTTTGTATACGAATGCAGCTAACCCTGATGTTGTCTTTGTTAGAGTTGAGGACCTAACAACCTTATGTTACACAACAACAACATTAGAGCTAAATGTGTTACCATTGCCAGTAGCGAATACACCTACAGATTTGTATGCTTGTGATGTTGATAACAATGGAATTACAGCATTTAATTTAACGTCTAAGGATTTAGAGATTACTGGAGCTAATCCAAATTTAACTGTTTCATATCACGAAACAGATACAGATGCCGAACAAGATTTAAATGCTTTAGCAAGTCCGTATACAAACATTAATTTTCCATTTTTACAGCCAATTTATGCGAGAGTTGTAGATATAACTACCGGATGTTTTGTGGTAGTGACGTTTAATTTAGTCGCTTTAGATTCACCTCAATTGGATATTAATATAACACCACTAGCCTTATGTGATACTGACCAAGACGGATTTGCCATTTTTGATTTAACATCTAAGGTTACAGAAATTTTAAATGGTCAGCCAAATACCATGCCTGTGACTTTTTATGAAATACAGGCAAATGCAGATGCAGGAATTAATCCAATAGGAGCGCCTAATGCTTATCCTAATGTGACAAATCCTCAAACGATATTTTTCAGAATAGAAAACCCAGATGATGGAGATCCTAATACACCAACATGTTTTGTGGTTGGACAATTTGATCTTATAGTAAATCTGCCTCCAGTACTACAATCACCAGTTCCTTCAATTGAAGTATGTGACGACGATTATTATGTGCTGGTAACTCAAGTGCCACGATTTACGTTTGATTTAACCCAGAATGAGGCATTTATTTTAAATGGTTTAACAGGGATTTCATTTACATATTTTGATGATGATACGAATACTCAAGTAGCCGATCCGACTGCATGGGAAAACATCACTAATGCCGATACAATTAGAGTAGAAGCCACTGATGGAAATGGCTGTACCTCTATTGTATTTTTCGATGTTAGAGTCTTACCAAATCCAACACCTTTACAGCCATTTGAAACTCCTAACTTACTTGTATGTGAAGGAGATGGAGATGAGTTTAGCGTGTTTGATCTGGCTACTAATGAAGCTTTGATAACTGGTGGAGACCCAGATGTTACAGTGTCTTATCATGAAACATTTGATGATGCCAATGCTTACCCAGGATTAAACCCAATTGGGAATCCGAATAACTATACCAATATAACGAATCCTCAGTCGATATTTGTTAGAGTAACCAATACCACTTCGGGTTGTTATACAATAACAAGTTTTACTATATTCGTTCCATTACCGCAATTTGATTTGGGAGCTGATCAGATATTGTGTTTAGATGCTTTTGGAAATCTATTAAATGGACCAGTCTTAATTGATACTGGATTACCTAACAACGGAACCTATACATTTGCTTGGGAATTAGATTCGCAACCTTTAGCGGAAAACGGACCTGCTATTTCGGCGACTCAAACGGGTACTTACATGGTTACCGTAACAGGTGCAGATCCATTGTGTTTCACTTCTGATACAATTCAGATTATTGGATCAACTCCAGCCTTAACGTTAGATTTGGAAGTAACGACAGAGTTTTTTGCCACAGACGACCACATCATTGTAGCAACGGTTACAGGTTCAGGAGATTATGAATATAGTTTAAATGGAGGCCCATATCAAGACAGTAATGTGTTTACTAATGTTGATATAGGATTGCATACTGTAACGGTACGCGATAAAAATGGATGTGGCGAAATTTCAGATACTGTGGCAGTAATTGGTTATAAGAAATTCTTTACTCCTAATGGTGATGGATACAATGAAACATGGCAAATTGTTGGAGCTGAAGGTCTTCCAGATTCTGAGATTTATATCTTCGATCGCTATGGGAAATTACTCAAGCAATTGAATCCAACTAGTATTGGATGGGACGGAACTTATAATGGAAGTGCGATGCCATCTACAGATTATTGGTTTAAGATTTTATACAGCCAAAATGGTCAGTCTAAGGAGTTTGGCGCACACTTTTCGTTGAAAAGATAAAGAAGGGCAAGCGATTTTTGTTATATTTGAAACCTTATGAAAACGAAAAATCAAATATTTGCCATTTTATTATTTTGTTTTGGAATTTCTTTTTCCCAGCAGATAATTGTTAATGACCCCGGAGACCCCCAGTCTTCTTTAAATGCTGAAGATTTATTAAACGAAGTTTTGATAAATTCAAATGCTTGCGCTTCAGCAACTTTAGAGCTTTTACAGGATAATCCAGACGGAACTACTACACCAGCTCAAAAGAGTTGGGGTTACTTTAGAAGAGGTACGTCAAACTTCCCTTTTGAGGAAGGAATAATATTATCCTCTGGTTATGCAGAAAGTGCAGAAGGACCTAATAATGCAACAGGTACAAGTGATACAGGTGTAGGTTGGGGAGGTGATGCCGATTTAAAAGCAATTCTCGATAATGAATATGGAGGAAATGCAGATACCAATAACGCAACAGTATTTCAATTTAGATTTACTCCAGTAACCAACTCGATCAGTTTTGATTTTATTTTCGCTTCGGAAGAATACGAGGATGAATTCGAATGTGATAATCAATATAGAGATGGATTTGCCTTTTTAATTAGAGGGCCAGGAATTCCAGATGATTCTGGTACTGCTTTTGGAGGAACTAATATGGCTTCGATTCCTGGATCAGCTAATATACCAGTTAACACATTCAGTATACATAGGGATACATTTATATGTGGTGGAGAAAATCCAGGAGTGAATTACTTTCCAAATTTGTATGTGAGTAATTGGGCAGCTGACAATCAAAATGAAGTTCAGTATGACGGAATGACTCGTGTGCTTACAGCTGCTACTAATGCATTAACACCAGGTCAAGAGTATACTTTAAAAATGGTAATTTCTGATAGAACAGATACATCCTATGACTCGGCTGTATTTTTATCTTCTGGAAACTTTAATTTAGGTGGTGATCTAGGTGATGATATGACTATAGCTGGAGGAAACCCAGCTTGTGAAGGTGAAACAGTCACCTTAGACGGTAGTTCAGGAGCAGGATCAACATACGAATGGTATCAAGATGGTATTTTATTGCCTGGAGAGGTTGGGCCTACTCTTAATGTGACAGTTAGCGGTACCTATAGATTAGATGTTACTTTTGGAGGAAGTGGAGCTTGTACTTCTTCTGATGAGGTTGTCATAGAATTTAAACCATTACCATTACCAGGTAGCCCAAATAATTTATTAGAATGTGATCAAGCTGGTACCGGAATAGGTGATTTTTTATTAACGGATAATGATGCCAATATTATTGGTGCACAAACAGATGTTACGTTAACCTATCACATTTCTCAAGCAGACGCTGATAATAATGCCAACCCATTAGCTTCTCCTTATACCACTACTCCAGTAACAATTTTTTACAGAGTAGATGATGATTTATCAGATTGCTTTATTACGGGTTCATTCGACTTAATTGCTGGTCAGTTACCTGCCACGATTGCCGTAACAGATTATGAATCGTGTGATGACACTATAGATGGTGACGATACCAATGGATTTATTCAAAACTTCCAATTATCTACTAAGGACATAGAAATTATTAATGGGCAAACGAATATGGTAGTGACTTACCATTTAAACTTAGCCGATGCAAATACAGCAGCTAATCCACTTGTGAGTCCTTATTCAAATATTACACCGAATTCACAGCTGATTTTTTATAGAATTGAAGATACGACCAACGGTTGTTATGATACAGGTAGTTTTAATTTGGTTGTTAATCCATTACCAGATGTTCAGAATACATTGTTAGAACAATGTGATGGGGAAGATGGAGTATTAGATGGTTTGTCGATTTATAACTTGGCACAAGCCGATCCATTTTTGATTCTAACAGGAACAGTTGCTGATTATACGTTTACTTACTACCTGACATTAACAGATGCAATAAATGGAACAAATCCTCAAGCGGCATTGCCTTTTCAAAGTACGGTGCCAAATCAGGTTATTTATGCACGAGTTACACTTAATACAACTGGTTGTTGGCGTATAGCCGAGATTACTTTAGGAATCACAACCACTGATGTTCCTGACTACCCATTAGAGGTGTGTGACGATGATTATGATGGATTTGCTGAGTTTGATTTGAGCTTAGCAGATGCTATTGTGTTAGGGCCACCACTTCCTGTAGGGTTAACAGTTGTGTATTACGAGACACATGAAGATGCTCAATTTGAAATCAATCCTTTACCAACTTTATACACGAATATAGTTCCTAATATGCAAACCATATACACTCGTGTTGAAGATGGGAATTCTTGTTTCGGTATTGGAGAATTAGTATTACAAGTGAATCCTATTCCTGCCGTAACAGATGTGACAGATTTTATGTTGTGTAGCGATACAGCTCCAACAGCAATATTTGATTTAACAAGTAAAGATGGTGAAGTTTTAAATGGTCAAAATCCAGCAGATTTTACCGTTTCATATTACAACATTGAAACCGATGCTTGTCAGGCTTTAAATCCATTAGCCAGTCCATATAATGGAACAGATGGAGAAACAATTTGGGTACGTATTGAAGACAATGTAACCGGATGTCATGTATGTAGTGTGAACTTTGACTTAATTGTTCATCCCAACCCTACAATTGCGACGCCTGTTGATTTCACGTTATGTGATGTAAATAATGCTGGTGATGGGTTTGAGGAATTTGA
>JABSPN010000206.1 GCA_013214425.1 Flavobacteriaceae bacterium
ATCTTCTGGTAAAAAGGTCTTCTTGCCCAATTGATCTTCAACATATTTTTCTTGTCTTTTTAGGCCTTTAATCCCATTACTATGCCAATCGTGATTTCCTGGTATAAATATGGTATTTCCTTTAAAATCTTTTACCGCATCAATTTGAGTTTGTAGTCTGTGTTTGGCGAGTTCATAAGTTGACTCATCTTTTTTTGGCAATCCGTGTGGATAAATATTATCGCCAAGAAATATTACAGTACTATTTTCATTGGCCGACTCTAATCTTTTTTGAAGAGAGCTTAAAGCAGGAGTGCTGCCTCCTAAATCAGCATTTCCGGCATCTCCTATTAAATAAAATGTATGAGAAAGTTCGCTGTTTGTTTTGTTTAAGTTTTGATTTACACCTGTTTTGGTTTGCTTGTAAAAAGTAGCACAAGATGTAATGAAAAGAGTAGAAATAATGACGAAGATTTTACTTACGTGTTGCATTAAAAAAGAATTAGTTATACCTTGGTGTTTTTATTATTCTCTATAAATATATGGAAACCTTAATCAAAGATATAAAAGATTATGTTTTTTCTTTATTACAAGAAAAATTACCAAGTAATGTTATCTATCATAATTACAGCCACACACTTCGAGTTGTTACGAAACTAGAAGAACTTATTGAGGGTGAAAAGATAACAAGAAAAGACGCTGATTTGTTGCGTATAGCGGCTTGGTTTCACGATGTGGGCTATATAGATGGAGCTAAAAATCATGAAGAAAAGGGTGTTGAGGTTGCCAGGGAATATCTGGGGGATAAGGTGTCTGAAGATGATTTTAAGGTGATCACTCAGTTGATAATGGCAACCAAAATGGGTTCAGATAGGCCTAAAAATCAACTGGAAATGATTATGAAAGACGCAGATTGTTCTCATCTATCTGCAAAGAGTTCTGAAGAGATTAGTGACTTGTTACTTCAAGAGTTTAAGCTAACTGGAGTTGCACATTTTTCAGAATTAGAGTGGAAAAAAGAGAATATAAGATTTTTTACTGAAGTACATCAATATCATACACATTATGCACTAGAAAATTGGCAACCCAGAAAGCAAAAAAACTTATTGAAATTATATAAGAGTGTCGATAAATTAGAATCAGATATTAAGGAAAACAAGAAGAAAAAGAAAGAGAAGGAAATCCGTGCTAATTTGCCTGAAAAAGGTGTAGAAACCATGTTCAGAGTAACGCTTAGAAACCATATCAAACTGAGTGATATAGCCGATACAAAGGCGAATATATTATTGTCGGTTAATGCGATCATTATATCTATTGCTTTGGGAAATTTGATTCCTAGATTAGATAACCCTTCTAATTCTCATTTGATATGGCCTGCAGTCATATTAATATTCTCAAGTGTCGTTACAATTATTTGTGCTATTCAATCAACAAGACCCAAAGTGACAGAAGGTAAATTTACACGAGAAGATGTTAAAGAGAAAAAGGTGAATTTATTATTCTTTGGTAATTTTCATCAGGTGCCATTAAATGAATTTACTTGGGCCATGAAGGAAGTAATGCAAGATAAAGAATATCTTTATAATTCCATGATTAAAGATTTGTATTTTTTGGGAGTTGTATTAAGTAAAAAATATAAACTACTTAGGATTACTTACACCGTGTTCACAATAGGGTTGACTGTTTCTGTTACAGCTTTTGCTATTGCATTTCATTTCAGGGAACATCTTCAAGTAGTGATTCCGTAAAGGTGTTAGTTTTTTTCGATTTCCTTCATTAAGTCACCATAAGTAATAGACGCCACCTTATTTTGGCTGTTGTAGGTAATGCTTACACGAAGTGCTTTTAATCCTACAACACCTTGAAGATCTTCCAAATCTAAAACTTCTATATCGTTTTCTAGGTAGTTTTTTGACTGGAGGTAATTTAAATACCTCATGTATTCTAGTTCATCTTTTTTCTGAGAGTATACGATAACAAGTTTTCCTTTCTGAGTGATTCTTTCGTCTGTACCTTTGATATGAGCTTTGTCAATTCTTTTCTTGATGATTTCATAACGAGCGTTATAAGATCCATCTACATCGAACTTTTTCTCGTCAATTCGATAACGTATTGATAAACTATTGCTGAATACTAATAATAGAGAAGCACAATCTAAAGACATTGGCAATTCTTTTTGCAACTCATAGAAGTCATTTTCCATTTCACACATAGTGGTTAATTGCCACAACCTCAGGTTGTTTAAATAAACTTTATTGAATTGCTTGTCCTTGACTAATGATTGTCCGATGTATATATTGTGTTCAACCCCATCTGTTTTAAATCGTTCAAAGAAGTGAGGGAAAATGGCTTGTGCTTCTTCTTGCTTTTTGTCAATAATTGAAGCCATTTGCTCGTTTATTGTTTGAACTGTAGTTTCGTAATCTTTACGTTTATGGTAAATAATCCCTGTTTGTGGATTGATTTTATTGTAATAGTTGTTAACCAGTTGTTTTAGTTCTTCAGAAAGATTCTGAATATGTGGCATGATAGGGTTGATCTCTCGACTTAAAAAATGTAATAAAGATTCTTCACTTGCTGTATTAAATGACTGTTTCATGTCAATCGAAAACTCATTAATCCTGAAAATTATGTGATCATAAAAAGGAAGGTTTTCCGTTTCTTTTACTTTACAAAAGATGTTTTTTACTAAATCTAATTGCTCTATAAAATCTGCTTGAATAGCGTTATTTCTTGCTGTAGAAGATCCTTTAATGTCTATTTGTCCGAATAACGGAAATACATAGTCAAAAGCGATGTCGTTAAATATGGCATCTTTTCCTTCAGCTTTACTGGTTAAAAATTGCTGTGCTTCTTCGTCAAACTTCCATAATACTGTGGGATGGATGGAGGTACATTCATTTTGAATTACAGCTTTTATCTGATTTTCAGCTAAATCGTTAGCTCTTTTAGCAGTAGTGACTATATAAGGTAAAATGTCTTGTAGTTTGTGAGCATTTGCTGCATTCAATTCGTTTTTTTTAGAAGACACAATTTCTAGAATACCCAATAGCTCATCTTGATAAACAATTGGAGCGAAAATACAGCTCTTAATATTATTTTCTAAAAGTGCTTTTGATAATGGATTATTTCTAGTTTTGGCAGCATAATCATCAACATCAGCTAGAGCAAAAAGTTCCTTTTTTTCAAAAAGGGTGCTATGCGCTCCTTCACACATATGTTCAGAACAAACTTTTAATTGATGATTACCTAACATGTAACTATTGGTCTCTTTTTCAGGACGAGTCATTAATGTTCCGTTTGATTTTTCAAACAAAGTGAATCCTACATTTAAGTCAATGTTGTTATATAATTTCTTAAAATTGGCTTCAAAATCGTCAAAGTTATTATTGGTGTTGGGCGTGTGATCTAGTAAATTGGATTTTAAATCTGAAATAACGGTGTCTATTGTAACATCAATAAGATTGATTATCGTAAACCCTTTCAATTCCCATGATTCTGGAGGGAATTTTTTTTTCCATAAGTCCAGATTGTCGAAATCTTGCAACAACTCATCAATGTCATTTTCAGTTATTTCTCTCGCATTTTTCGTGGGTTTGATATCTGTAAAATCTGCGTTTATGGCTAGTTTATATGTTTTAATAACACCAGTAGCATCTGGAATTTTAAAGTATAAAGGCCTTTTCAGGTCTATGGGTTTGCCATACACTTTGCCAAGAATCCATGTACATGACATGATGTATATTAAGTCATCTTCAATACCCATTTCAGGAAAATATTCTTCACCAGCGGCTTCTAAAATACTTTGAAATCGTTCAGTTTGAAAAAAGAAAAGATTTTTAAGCGGTACAGTAGCGACCTTGATTTCATTTTTGGTCAATGTTCTTGGAAATAAATCGCTTAGTAGAAGACGAATAGGCTCCTTGTAGTCGTTAAGTTCCTTTTCAGAATAAATTCCTGTAGCAAGTGTAGGGTAATTTTTCACATAGCTTAATAACCCATTGATGTAATCTTTGGTTACATGATTTTGCTCGTTCTCTAATTGTTTTTCATATTCAGAAATTAACGAATCAAAGCTTAGAACAATCTTAAATGGCGATATTGGATTCTCATTTTTCATCCCAGAAACTTAATTAACGATTTTAGTCATGTAAAAATACAAAAACTGACATTAATGTTGATTTTTTAACTTGGTTCTTTCAGATGCTTAGTGCTCATAATATAAGGAACGAGAAAGGTAAGGCTTAGTTTTAACCAATCAATCTTGTTAAAATCTCTGACCAGAATAACACTACTTGATTGTTTATATTTAGTGTGATTCCAATAATCAAAACGAATTTGATAGAAGATATAAGGATGTTTCGTTCAATAGTTGTTTTAAAATCTTAACACAATTCCTTGAAATTCATTTTTCATATGGTAACTTAATTCTTTGGAGCTTTAAGTTTGTTTATGGTGTAATAAAATGTTTCAAGTTCATTATTAAGGAATTACAATTGGTGGGTGATAATTGACAAATTACAAATTTTAAACTATAATTAATGAAAAATTAATACGTGACTAGTGTTATATAACAATAAAATACTATCTTTGCTCCATAGTTTTAAGGAGACAACCAAGAATTTAATAATTTTAAGTATGATGAAAAGACTATTTTTTTTATGTCTTTTTGGCGTAGCTTTGTCACAAGCTCAATCGTTAGAAAGACAGGTTATTGGTTCTTCTGGAACCTCGTTTAGTAACGCAACCGCTCAAGTAGATTTTACAGTGGGAGAGTTAGTTGTTACAACAATTACTGATGGTACAACTGAATTAACGCAAGGATTTCAACAAACAAATTTATCGCTTTTACTTAGAGTATCTCCGATCGTTTTCTTACAAGGATCGTCGATTAACCCTAATGTTGGTGAAGAAACATTAATGCGTGATGATTTAAGAGTTGGAGGAATTATTCCCCTAACTTCACCTTATGCTGATGGATTGACTACAGTTGCTTCTGTTTTTACATCAACAGGTACAGATGCTATAGTAGATTGGGTTTGGGTTGAACTAAGAAATGCCGCTGATAACACAATTGTTGAAGCCACTCGTTCAGCTTTATTACAAAGAGATGGTAATATTGTTGATGTTGACGGTGTGAGTGCTATTGAGTTTGACGGATTAGCTAGTGGCAATTACTTCGTGTCGGTTAACCACAGAAACCACTTAGGAATCATGTCGGCTGTTTCAATTGCCCTTTCTAGAACAACAACTTCTTTAGATTTGATTACAGATTCAAATGACGTATTAGGTGGAACTAACGCAGTAATTCCAGTTGGTGGTAGAAATACTATGATTGGTGGTGACTACGACGAGAATGGACAGGTTCAAACTGCCGATGTTAATGCCGTGATTCTTTTATTAGGAGGTGCAGGGTATGACAACGGTGATTATGATATGAATGGTCAAATTCAAACAACAGACATTAATGCTATCAATTATCCTAACATTGGTAGAGGTCAACAATTCTAATATAATTTAAAACTACACAAATATATCCCAAAAATAAAATTTAAAAACAGACAATGATTATGAAGCAATTTTACAATATGAAAAACACTCTATTATTAGCGATGCTATTTATTGGAGTATCAATTCAAGCTCAGGAAATTAATTTTTATATCGAGAATGAGCAAGTAACAGGAGCGGGTCCTTTTTACTATGAGTTTGATGTAATGATTGAGGAAACATCTGGCGTGCCATTCAAATTAGGAAGTGGACAGTTATACTTTAACTATAGTTCTGCAGTTTTTGGAACTAACATTTCTGCAAGTAGTGGTGTAACGTATTCGCACGGAAACATCGGAGTTGGATCTCCATATATTTTAGATCAAGATTTTTCTGGAGCTTTAGCGATTTACAATAACTTTATTCAGAATG